>NZ_JBSGBF010000029.1:0-83656 GCF_053601115.1 Streptomyces sp. NPDC004788 | reverse complement strand
TACGACCCCGGTCACTCTGGGTTGTCCGCGAGCGATCTCGCCGCCCGGACGCAGTGCGCGAGCGCCTTGCGGGCGTATCCCGGCGTGGCACCCGCAGACCGTGCGCTGCCTCGGCTACTGCTACGCGGGCCCCGCCGCCCTCGACGGCACGCGCCCGTGCGCGGGGGCCGACCTGGCCGATCAGCTCGCCGGGCGTACGGAGCCGCGCGCGCCCGGCATTCCCGCCGCCGACACCACCGGGGCGCCCGTCCTGCTCGCGGGCATCGTGAACGAGGAGTCCGCCTGGGACGTGTGGCGCCGGGCGATCGCGGGGCTGCGCGCCGACGACGTACGCGAGGAGGTCGCCGCGTCCGGGCTGCGCGGCCGCGGCGGGGCCGGATTCCCGGTGGCGGCCAAGTGGTCCGCGGTGGCGGGCCGGCCGGGTGCGGTCGTGGTCGCCAACGGCGACGAGGGCGACCCCGGCTCGTACGCCGACCGGCTGCTGATGGAGGAGGACCCGGAGCGTGTCCTCGCCGGGCTGGCCCTGGCCTGCTTCGCCTGCGGCGCCCGGCGCGGGACGGTGCTGGTGCGCTCCGAGTACCCGAGAGCGGTGGCCCGCCTGCGCCGGGCGGTGAAGGACGCGGTGGCGGCGGGGGACCTCGCCGGCTCCGTCGAGGAGGCCGGGCCGCGGCCGTTCGTCGAGATCGTCGAAGGGGCGGGTTCCTATGTGGCGGGGGAGGAGACCGCGCTCATCGCCCGTCTGGAGGGCGGCCGTGGCACCGCGCGTCCCCGGCCGCCGTACCCGACCGACCGCGGTCTGTGGGACGCGCCCACCGTGGTGAACAACGTGGAGACCCTGGCCGCCGTGCCCTGGATCGTCCACCACGGCGGCGCGGCCTACGCCCGGCGCGGCGCGGCCGGCGAGAGCGGTACGAAGCTGGTCTGCCTCTCCGAGCGGTTCGCCCGCCCCGGCGCGTACGAGGTCGAACTCGGCACCCCCGTACGGGAGATCGTGAGCAGACACGGCGGCGGACTCAAGGACGGCCGGGCACTCGTCGCGCTCCAGGTCGGCGGCCCCCTCGGCGGCTTCCTCTCCGCCGACGACCTCGACCTGCCGCTCACCTCCCAGGCGCTCGCCGACCACGGAGCCGCACTCGGCCACGCCGGCCTGGTCGCCTTCGACGCCGACACCGACCCGCACCGGCTCCTCCGGCACGTCTGGGAGTTCGCCGCCGACGAGAGCTGCGGAGCCTGCTCGCCCTGCCGGGTCGGCACGAGACAGGGGCTCGAACTCGCCCGCGACCGGGTCGGCGCGCCGGGGGAGGCGTACGAACGGCTGGCCCGGCTGATGGGCGAGGCGAGCCTCTGCGCGTTCGGCCGCCGGGTGCCCCTCGCCGTACGCAGCCTCGCCCGCGCCTACGGGACCGCCCTGGCGGGGTGGGACCGATGACGCACCCGCCGACGACCCGCCTTCAGGTCGACGGCGTCGCAGTCGAACTGCCCGCCGGAGCGAGCCTGCTCGACGCCGTACGGGCCGCCGGTGCCGAGCTGCCCACCCTCTGCCACGACGACCGCCTCCGGCCGGCCGGCTCCTGCCGCACCTGCCTCGTCCACGCCGACGGGCGGACCGTCGCCGCCTGCGTCACCCCGGCCGCACCGGGCGTGACGGTCGACACCACCGGTGACGAGGTACGAGATCTGCGCCGGGACGCCCTCGCCCTCATCGCCTCGGCGCTTCCGCCACACGCGCTCGCGAACGACGCGCCGAGCGAACTCGCGGAAGCCTGCCGGGAGTCGGGCATCACCCCGGACGGCTCCGCCCCGACCCACCCGCGCGGCCACGACGACACCCACCCGTACGTCCACCTCGACCGCGACCTCTGCATCGCCTGCGGGCGCTGCGTCCGCATGTGCTCCGACGTCCAGGGCACCTTCGCGCTCACCCTCACGGGACGCGGAGCCGACACCGTCGTGGCCCCCGGCACCGGCGGGCCCTGGGCCGCATCCGACTGCGTGGCCTGCGGCGGCTGCGTCGACACGTGTCCCACCGGCGCCATCACCCAGCCCGGACCCGGCCGGGGGCTCACCTCCGGGCAAGCCGGTCCCGACCGGATCCGCACCACGTGCGGGTACTGCGGAGTCGGCTGCGCCCTCGACGTCGTCGTCCGCGACGACCGGGTCGCCGCCGTCCTCCCCGCCCGGGACGGACCGGTCAACCGGGGCCATGCCTGCGTCAAGGGCCGCTTCTCGTACGGCTACCTCACCTCACCGGACCGGCTCACCGAACCCCTGGTCCGCCGCGGCGGCGTCCTGACACCGGTGAGCTGGGACGAGGCGGTCGGCGTCGTCGCGGAGGGACTGCGCGCCGCCGTCGACCAGGGCGGGCCCGACGCCGTCGCCGCGATCTCCTCCGCCCGCGCCACCAACGAGGAGAACTACCTCGTACAGAAATTCCTGCGGACGGTCATCGGCACCAACAGCGTCGACAACTGCTCCCGCCTCTGCCACGCACCGTCCGCCGCCGGGCTCACGGCGTCCTTCGGGCGGGCCGGTGGCACCGACCCCTTCGAGGACGTGGAGACGGCCGACTGCCTCCTCGTCGTCGGCGCCAACCCCGTCGAGGCCCACCCCGTCGTCGGCGCCCGGCTGCTCCGACGAGCCCTGTCCGGCGCCGCGCTGATCGTCGCCGACCCCCGGACCGTCGGCCTCGCCCGCCACGCCGACCTGCACCTGCGCCCCAGGCCCGGCACCAACGTCGCCCTCTTCCACGGCCTGGCCCACGTGCTCGTCGCCGAGGGCCTGACCGACCCCGCGTTCCTGGCCGAACGCGCCACCGGGCTCGACGAGCTCACCGCACTCCTGGCCGACTACCCGCCCGATCGTGTCGCCGGGATCACCGGCGTTCCGGCCGAGGACATCACGGCGGCGGCCCGGCTCTACGGCCGCGCCGAGCGCCCGGCCGTCCTGTACGGGCTCGGTGTCACCGAGCACCTGCACGGCACCGACGGCGTCCGCACCCTGGCCAACCTGCCCATCCTGCGCGGCGCCGTCGGCGGGACCGGACGAGGATTCGGCATCAGTCCGCTGCGCGGCCAGAACAACGTCCAGGGCGCCTCCGACATGGGCGCCCTGCCCGACCTGCTCCCCGGCTACGGCCGCGTCACCGACCCCGAGGCCCGCGCCCGCGCCGAGGAGGTCTGGGGCCGGCCGGTACCGCGGAAGCCGGGGCTGCGGATCCCCGAGATGTTCGACGCGGCCCGCGGCGGTCGGCTGCGCGCCCTGTGGATCATCGGCGAGGACGTGTGCGCGACCGACCCGGACAGCCGACGCGTCGCCGAGGCGCTCGACGCCTGCCCCCTCGTCGTCGTCAACGAACTGTTCCTGGGGGAGACCGCCCGGCACGCGGACGTCGTCCTGCCCGTGGCCTCCTGGCTGGAGAAGGACGGGACGTTCGTCAACTTCGACCGCCGGGTCCAACGGGTGCGGCGGGCCGTCGCCCCGCCCGGCGAGGCCCGTACCGACTTCGCGGCCCTGCACGCGGTCGCCGCCGCACTCGGCGCCGACCTCGGGTGCCCGACCCCCGCCGACGCCCTCGCCGAATGCGGCCGCCTGACCTCTCTCTTCGCGGGGATCTCGCACGCCCGCCTCGACCGCGAGGGCGCCGTGCCCTGGCCCTGCCCCGCCCCGGACCAGCCGGGCGAAGCCACCCTGTACGCCGAGGAGTTCGCGACCCCCGACGGGCGCGCCCACCTGTGCGCCGCTCCGTACCTCCCGCCGGGCGAGCAGCCGGACGCCGACTACCCGCTCCTCCTGGTCACCGGCCGCCGCTGGGCCCACTACAACTCGGGCAGCATGACCCGGCGCGGCGCGAACCTCGTCCTCGACACCCATGGCCGTCTCGACCTGCACCCCGAGGACGCCGCACGGTACGGGGTGCGCGACGGCGCCCCCGTCGTCGTCGACAGCCGCCACGGACAGGCACGGCTGATCGCCCGGGTGGGGTACGACCTCGCGCCCGGACAGGTCTTCTCCGCGTTCCACTTCCCGAACGAGGGCGTCAACTCACTCACGTCGCAGCACGCCGACACCGCGACCTCGTGCCCGGAGTACAAGGTCACGGCGGTACGGCTGCGGCCGGCGGCCCGCCACGACTGACCCGGGCCGGCGAGACCCCGGCCGGGGCGTCAACCGGTCAGTCGTGGGGGACGAGGGCGACCGGCGCGCGGCTGTGGTGCAGCACCGCGTGGGCCACGCTGCCGATGTGCGCGCCCAGGGACGAACGCCGCGTACGTCGGCCGACCACCACCAGGGCCGAGTCCTCGGCGGACTGCACCAGTTCGACACCGGCTGACCCGATCACCACGCGGACGGTGGCCGTCACGTCGGGGTACTTGGCGCGCCAGGGCTCAAGGAGGTCGTCCAGGGAACGCTCGATCTCGGGGGCCACGGAGACCCGGATGTCCGGCACCATGGCCGGGCCGAGCGTCGCGTACAGCGGGAGCTGCTGGGCGTGGACGATGGTCACGCCGGCGAGTCGCCGCGCGGCTTCCTCGAACGCGAACCCCAGGACGGCGTCCGCCGGGTTCTGCGCGTCGATCCCCACGGTGACCGAGCCGCGCGGCGGGGCGCCGGGGAGGTCCCGTACGAGCACGACGGGCCGTTCGACGACACCCGCCACCGTCAGGCCGACCGATCCCACCAGATACCCGGCCACACCGCCCAGCGCGCGCGAGCCCAGGACCAGCAGCTCGCCCGCCTCGCCCGCCGCGACGAGGCCGGGGACGGGGGACGAGGGGAGCAGTCTGGTGGTCACCGAAAGACCCGGATGCCGTGCGCGCAGCCGCTCCGCGGTCCGCGCGAGCAGCTCCTCGGCCCACGGCTCCTCGGACTCCCGCGCCGCGAAGGGGGCGACGGACGCCGGCCACGCCTCCCGCGCGTGCACCAGGTGCACCCCGGTGTCGCGCAGCATGGCTTCGGTCGCCGCCCACTCGGCGGCGGCGTTCGCCTGCTCCGTGCCGTCGACGCCGACCACGATGCTCTGACTCATGATCGTCCACCTTCCGATGAGCTGTCGTTCCTCTCGTACGCGAGCCGGGTGGCGGAGACGGAGACCACCCCGTCGACCGTCGCGCACATGCGCTCGATCGCCGGCACCGCGGTGACCAGGTGCTGCGCCAGGATGCGCACGATCTCCTTGAACGGCGCGTCGCCGCGGACACTCACCACCTCACGGGTCATCAGCGCGTCGATCCTGCGGTGACGCATCACCCGCTCCTTCCGTGCGCGGACACTCCCGCCCCGTCCACCAGGCGATCGGCGCAGCCGTTCCAGGTGACGAGGACCTGGTAGTCGTCCTCGGTGAGTTCCCGCCCGCTGAGTTCGGCGAGCGCCTCGACGAACTCGAGGAAGTCCAGCGAATCCATCTCGAACGTGTCGCGGAGGGACGCGTCGGGGTCGAGCCCGGTGAAGTCGGCGTCGGGAACGACGCGCTGCACGGCCTGCTGGACGAACGTCCTTGCCTCGTCGTGGTTCACAGTTCCTCCGGTTGCTGCAGGAGCCGGTCCAGGGTGGTCAGGAGACGAGCGCCGGTGGCGCCGTCCGCCGCGCGGTGATCGGCGGACAGGGTCGCCGTCACGGCGGGACGCACGCCCAGGAGGCCGTCGACGGCGACCGGCCGTTCGGTGATCCGGCCGAGGCCGACGAGCGCGACCTGCGGCGGGTAGACGACCCCGAACACGGTCTCGACGCCCTGGTCGCCGAGATTGGTGACGGTGATGCTGGGGTCGGCGGTCTCGGACGACCGGAGACGGCCATGACGTGCCCGTGCCACCAGGTCCTTGAGCGCGGCCATCACCTCCGGCACGGAGAGCGTGTCGGCGCGGGCGAGGGCCGGGACGACGAGGCCGCCGCCCCGCAGGGAGACCGCGACCCCGAGGCGGACCTCGTCGGCGGGGACGAAGCCGTCGTCGATCCAGTGGCCGTTGAGCCCGGGCACCCGGCGTGCCGCCACCGCGACCGCCTTGAGCATGAGGGCCGCGGGCACCAGATGGGCGGACAGGGTCAGTTCGCGGTTGCGCGCGTGCATCCAGTCCAGGGCCGCCGCCATGTCCACGGTCGTGGAGAGGTAGAAGTGGGGGATCTCGCGCTTCGAGCGGGACATCAGACGGGCGGTCGCCGTCCGCGCCGCGGGCTGGAACGCGGGCGGCCGCGCCGCCTTGGCGAGGGCGGGAGGCCGCGCCGCCTCGGAGGCGGTCCTGATGTCCTCCGCGCGGACGGTGCCGCCCCGGCCCGTGCCGGTCACCTGGCCGAGATCGACATCGAGTTCGGCAGCGAGCCTCCTCGCGAGCGGCGACGCCTTCACCCGGACCGGCTCACGCGGGCGGCGCGCGGGCGCGGCGGCGTCCGGCCCCTGTGCCGGCTCCGCGGCCGTCCCGTCCGGTGCCGTGCGCCGGGGGACACCGTCCCGGAGCCGGTGTTCGTCGGCGCCGTCCGGGCCGGGTCCGTCCTCCGCCTCGCGCGGCGGCCGTGCTTCGGTGCCCTCGACGTCCGCCCGGGTGATTCGTCCACCGGGGCCCGAGCCGTGGACGGCCGCGAGGTCGATGTGCCGGTCCTCGGCGATGCGGCGGACCAGGGGGGTCGTGAGGGGACGCTCGCCGCCGGACGCGGAGATCCGGGCCAGAGGAGTCCCCACGGGCACGGTCGCGCCCTCGTCGACGAGGAGCGCGTCGACCGTTCCGCTTTCGAAGCACTCCACCTCGATCGCGGACTTGGCCGTCTCGACGACCGCGACGACATCGCCCCGGGAGACCCGGTCGCCCGGGTGCACCAGCCACTGGGACAGCGTGCCCTCGTCCATGTCGGCCCCGAGGGACGGCATCGTGAACTCGGCCATCTCAGCCCACCGCCCGGTGGGCCGCCGCCACGATGCCGGCCGGCTGGGGGAGCGCCGCCTCCTCCAGCCCGCGGGCGTACGGAATGGGGACCTCCGCGCTGCAGACCCGCTCGACGGGAGCGTCCAGGTCGAAGAACGCCTGCTCGCAGACGCGTGATTCGATCTCGGCGGACAGGCTTCCGCTGCGCCACCCCTCGTCGACCACGACGGCACGGTGGGTGCGCCGGACCGAGGCGACGATCGTGGTGTCGTCGAGGGGCCGCAGGGTGCGCAGGTCGACGACCTCGGCGCTGATCCCCTCGTCGGCGAGGCGCTCCGCCGCTTCGAGTGCCTTGGGCACACAGCCGCCGTAGGCGACGACCGTGACGTCGGTGCCGGGGCGGCGGATCGCGGCACTGCGCAGGTCGACCCGCTGGACCGTCGGATCGAGGGTGCCCGACGCGTTGTACAGAGTGCCGTGCTCGAAGACGAGCACCGGGTCCGGATCGGCCAGCGCGGCCGCCAGGAGGTGGCGGGCGTCGTCGAGCGTGGCCGGTGCCAGCACGCGCAGTCCGGGGATGTGGGCGTACCAGCCCTCGAGGCTGTGGGAGTGCTGGGCGGCCAGCTGCCGTCCCGCGCCGGTCGTCATGCGGATCACCAGCGGCACGCCGAGTTGTCCGCCGGACATGTGCCGCAGGGTGGCGGCGTTGTTGAGGATCTGGTCGAGCGCGAGCAGGCTGAAGTTGACGGTCATGATCTCGACGATCGGCCGCATCCCGGCCAGGGCGGCGCCGATTCCCGCTCCGACGAACGCGGACTCCGACAGCGGGGTGTCCCGGATCCGGTCCGGGCCGAACTCCTCGAGCAGACCGAGACTCACGCCGAAGCAGCCGCCGTAGCGGCCGACGTCCTCACCCATGAGGAAGACCCGGTCGTCCGAGGCGAGTGCCTCCCGAAGCCCCTCCCGCAGGGCTTCCCGGTAGGTCGTGCCACCACCGTCCGGGTGGGCGCCCGGTCGGGTTCGAGCGCTCATGACGGTGCCTCCTCGCCTTCGCCGGTGACATGGAGCAGCAGGGTCCCGGCCGGTTCCTCGGGAGCCTCCTCGGCGGCCCGGACCGCGCGGTCGATCTCCTCGGTGACCTCACGTTCCAGGACGTCCAGGGCGGTCGCGTCGACCAGGCCGGCCTTCCGGAGACCCGCGGTGAGACCGGCGACCGGGTCGTGGCGCTTCCACTCCTCGATCTCCTCCTTGGGCCGGTAGCGGTCCGGGTCGTACATGGAGTGCGCGCGGAACCGGTAGGTCCGTGCCTCCAGGAAGTGCGGTCCGTTGCCGGCGCGGATGGACTCGACGGCTCCGCGTGCCGCCTTCTCCACGGCGTGCACGTCCATGCCGTCGACGGCCCAGGCGGCCATGCCGTACGACGCGGCGCGCATCGCCAGGTCGGTCTGGGCGTGTTCGCGCGCGAGGGCCGTCCCCATCGCGTAGAGGTTGTTCTCGCACACGAAGAGCACGGGCAGTCCCCACAGCGCGGCCAGGTTGGCGGTCTCGTGGAACTCGCCCTCGGCGAAGGCGCCGTCGCCGAAGAAGCAGCAGGTGACACGGGGCTCCCCGCGCATCCGGTCGGCGAGGGCCAGTCCTGCCGCGAGCGGCAGTCCGCCGCCGACGATCGCGTTGCCGCCGAAGAAGCGGCGCTCGGAGTCGAACAGGTGCATGGACCCGCCGCGGCCGTGGCTGCAGCCCGTGGTCTTCCCGTACATCTCCGCCATGACGGCCTCGGGCGTCACTCCACGAGCCAGGGCGTGACCGTGCTCGCGGTACGTGGACACCACCGAGTCCCGCTCGTCGAGCGCCTGGTGGACGCCGACGGCCACGGCCTCCTCACCGATGTACAGGTGGACGAAGCCCCGGATCGCCGCCGCGCTGTAGAGCTCGACGCACCGTTCCTCGAAGCGGCGGATGAGCAGCATCCGCCGCAGCAGTTCCAGGTCATGGGCCGCGGCGGTGCCGGTGCCGGCGGCGGGGGCGGAGACGGAGGCGGCCGCGGGCGCCCGGGAGCGAGTGCGCCGGGGGCGCTTGGTGTCCGAGTTCCTGGCGGACGTTCCGCCGTGCGTGGTGGCCATCACCGCTCCTTCACCGAGCCGCCGGGGGCGCCGGCCGGGCCGGCCGGCGCCGGGGTCTCCAGTGTCGACACATCGCCCTCGGGCAGGCCCAGTTCGCGGGCCCGCAGCAGTCGGCGCATCACCTTTCCGCTGCGCGTGTGCGGCAGGTCGTCGACGAACTCGATCTCCCGTGGCGCGACGGCCGGACCGAGGCGCCGGCGGGCGAACGCGATGAGGTCACGCCGCAGCTCGGCACCGGCCCGGTACTCCGGGCGCAGCAGGACGAACGCCTTGACGATCGCGCCCGCCAGCGGGTCCGGGCGCCCGATGACGCCGGCCTCCGCGACCGCGGGATGCTCCATGAGCGCGCTTTCCACCTCGAACGGTCCGATGAGGTGCCCGGCGGACTTGATGACGTCGTCCGCGCGCCCGACGAACCAGAACCAGCCGTCGGCGTCCCGGGTGACCAGGTCGCCCGTCAGGTACCAGCCGTCGGCGAAGCACGCCTCGTATCGCCGCGGCTCGTGCAGGTAGCCGCGGAACATCGAGGGCCAGCCCGCCCGCAGAGCGAGCTCGCCCTGCACCCCCGGATCCCGCAGGACCCGGACGTGACCGCCGTCCACCGCGGCCCGGCCGTCCTCGCCGCACGCGAGCACGGCGGCTTCGACGCCGGGCACCGGCCGCCCCATAGAGCCGGGCCGTACGGGGTCGGCCGCGAAGTTGGCGATCATGATGGCGCCGGTCTCGGTCTGCCACCAGGTGTCGTGGACGGGCAGGCCGAGCGCCTCGCGGCCCCAGTGCACCGCCTCGGGATTGAGCGGCTCGCCGACGCTCGCGACGAACCGGAGCGACGAGAGGTCGTGACCAGCGGTCGGCGGGCCGCCGTCGCGGGGGGCGGCCCGCATGAGCATGCGGAGCGCGGTGGGCGCCGTGTACCAGACGGTCACGTGCTCGTCGGCGAGGATGCCGTACCAGCGGCCGGGGGCGAAGTCGCCCTCGTCGACGACGGTCGTCACGCCATGGGTGAGCGGGGCGATGACGCCGTACGACATTCCGGTGACCCAGCCGGGGTCCGCGGTGCACCAGAAGACGTCTCCTTCGTGCAGGTCGAGGGCGTAGGCGGCGGTGACGTGATGGGCGAGGACCGCCTCGTGGACGTGCATGGCGCCCTTCGGCGTACCCGTGGTGCCGCTGGTGAAATGCAGCAGCGCCAGGTCCTCGGGGTCGGTCGGGGCCACCGTGTACGCGTCCGGCGCGGCGGCCGTCAGATCGGGCAGGGAGAGGGTGTCCGGGGGAGGATCGTCGCCGGGATCGAGGAGCAGGACGTGCCGCAGCTGCCGAAGCCGGGAGCGCACCGGTGCGACCTTCCGCTCGTACAGCTCCCGCGTCGTGACGAGAACCCGCGCGTCGCCCAGCTCCATGCGCAGCGCGACGGGTTCGGGGCCGAAGGCGGTGAAGAGAGGACACACGACACGGCCCGCGCGCAGGGTGCCGAGGACGGCGGCGTACAGCTCGTAGCGGCGGCCGAGCAGGGTGAAGACGCGCTCGCCGCGTCCGACGCCGAGCGTCTGGAGGACGTGGGCGAAGCGGGAACTGTCGCCCGCCAGCCGGGCGTAGCTGGCCGACCGCACGGATCCGTCGCGGGCGACACAGCGCAGCGCGACCCGTTCGCCGTGTCCCTCGACCAGATGACGGTCGACCGCCTCGTACCCGATGTTGACGCCGCCGTCCGGCAGCCCGGCGAGCCGCGAGCGCTCGCGCCGCCAGGAGAACGCGCTCCGGGCGCTCTCGTACTCGGCCATCACCGGCGCCACCCACAGGGCGTTCATCGCGGTGGCTCCACGTCGAGGGCGAGGTTGTCGTAGGCGTAGTCGATCGACTCGTGCACGGTCACGACCCCGTCGACGGAACGGCACAGCCGCACGATCACCGGGACGTCGGCGCGCTCCTCGACGCGGCCCGTCAGGGTGACGACCCCGTCGTCGACCGAGACGCGGATCGTGTCGGGCGCGAACCGCAGGGTGCCGGCCAGGACGTCGTGCTCGATCTCGTCCCGGATCGCGGTGTCGCTGCGGAGGAACGGCCGCAGCAGGTCACTGCGGCTGATGATCCCGACGAGACGGCCGGTCTCGTCGATCACCGGGAGCCGCTTCACGCCCCTGCGGTGCATGGTGCGGGCGGTTTCCACGAGGTTCCAGCCCGGATGCGCCGTGACCGCCGGGGTGGTCATCAGCTCGGCCGCCGTCTCGCCGTCGCGGATGCCGCGCTCCCGGGACAGCAGCCGTACACCGGCCCAGCGGCCCTCCAGGTCGGGGAGTTCGGCGGTGGCGCGCAGCAGATCGGCCTCCGACACCACGCCGAGCAGTCGCCGGTCCTCGTCGACGACCGGTACCGCCGAGATGTCGTGGTCCGCGAAGAGCCGGGCGATCTCCTTGAACGGGGTGGTGGGAGCGGCGGTGACCACGTCGTGTGTCATCACTTCGAAGACGGTGCGGTGCTGCATGACGCTCCTCCTTCGCCGGATGGGCGGTCCCCGTGGCAGGACGGGCGGTTCCCGTGCATCCCACCCTGGTGCGCCGGGCCTTCCTCACAGGAGTGCCGAACGGTCCCCTCCCGGGACCGTTGGCCCCTATGCGGGAGGTCGGCCGGCCCGCCAGTGTGGACGGAAGAGCCGCAGGGGCGCGGAGATCGTGTCTCCCCGACGCCGTGGCTGCGCGCTCGTGCCGGGAGGAGAGGGCCATGACCGGGACCGGAACTCGACAGCGCTCGGACGCGGACCGCGCCGGTCTGTGGGCCCGCCTCGGCGACCGGCTGATCGTCGGCGGAGTCACCGTCGGTGACGCAGGCCGCGACGGCGAGATCGTCGGACTGCACCACACGGACGGCACCCCGCCCTTCGACGTCCGCTGGTCGGACACGGGCCGGGTCACCCTGGTCTTCCCGGGCCCGGACGCGCGGGTCCAGCACTTCACGCACTCGCACGAGAAGGTGCACGAGAAGGCGGCTACGCCGCGGCCGTGAACTCCGCCGAGGCGTCCACCACTCCGGGCACCGCACGGGCCAGGCGCACCGCCAGCTCCGCGCGTACGGACTCCGGAAGCCGCCCGGTGAGCGCGACCGCGCCGTCCACGACCCGGACGGTGAGCGTGGCGTCGCCCTCGGCCATCAGGTGGGTGAGGAGTTTGTGGCGCACGTCCTCGGCGAGTTCGGCGTCGGTGCGGTTGGCGTCCACGCGGTGCACTTCCACGCGGTTCGCGTCCACGCGGAGCAGCGTCCCCGCCGCGCGTCACCACGAATGTGCGACGCCCGACCTCGTCCCGCAAGGGCCGAGCGGGGCCGGATCTGGCCCGGTCAGCCCTGGTGCGCGCCGAGCCGACATGATTCCCTGAAATCGAGGAAGGACCCGCATGAGGACGCGGAGCAGCGGCTTCGCACCGCGCACCGCGCAATCAGGATCCGCGAGAAGCGGATGGGCCCTTCCTCCTTTCGTCCCTCCATGCTGTCGGCCCCGACGCCTTCTGCACCCGGTGCCGGCTCAGGCCAAAGGCACGACCGCGACGGGCGCGGGGCTGTGGTGGATGACCCCGTGGGCCACGTGGCCGAGGTGCGGGCCCATGGGGGCCTTCCGGGTGCGGCGTCCCACGATGACGAGATCCGCGTCCTGCGACGCCGCCACCAGCTGGTACGCGGCGGACCCGACGACCGCCTTGGCCTTCACCGCCACGCCGTCGTAGCGCTTCCGCCACGGCTCCAGCAGGTCGTCCAGGCCGCCGACGAGACGCTTGCCGAGCTCCTCGCCGATCCCCGGATCCACCACGGCCGCGTAGCCGTAGGAGGCGGGCACGGTCCAGCTGTGCAGGAAACGGAGAGGCAGGCCGGTGCGCGCCGCCTCCGTGAACGCGAACCCGAGCAGGGCCTCGCACGGGTGATGGAGGTCGACGCCGACCACGATCCCGCCGCCGGGCGGCGTCGGCTGCCGACTTCCCACGGGACTCCCCGCGCGCACCAGGGTGACCGGCTGCCGAGCCGCTCCGACCACGGCCAGGGACACCGAGCCGACGACGAAGCCGAGGATGCCGCCCAGCCCGCGCGAGCCGAGCACCGTCAGATCCGACTCGTTCGCGGCGGCGGTCAGCACCTCGGCCGCCCGGCCACGGGCTCGCTCGGTGAACACCTCCAGATCGGGGTGCTCCTTCCGCGCCTGCTCCGCCGTCTCCGCCAGCAGCCGCTCGGCTCGGGCGGCGGCGTCACGGACGTACGAGACGGGGAGCTCGGGCGTGTTGGGCGTCTCGTCCACGTGCACGAGCCGGAGCGGCACCTCACGGAGCACCGCTTCCCTCGTCGCCCAGTGCGCGGCGGTGATGCTCTCCTTCGAGCCGTCGAGACCGATGGTGACCTGGGCTGTCATGACCCGCCTCCTGAGTCGGGGCCGTCCGCGACCGGGTCCGTCTGTGACCGGGGCCGGCCATCCGTGACCGGGTCCGTGCGTGACCGGGTCCGTGCGTGACCAGGGCCGTCCGCGACCGGGTCCGTGCGTGGCCGGGTCCGTGCGTCGGCGTCCGGAGCCGGATCGCGCACGGACTCCAGGACCTCAGGCTGTGCCCGCCGGCCCGCTCCGCGGAGGGGCCGAGCAGGTCTCGATCAGGGCCGAACGGCCCATCCTCAGGAGGACCATCCCGGTGCAGCGTGGGAGGAGCCCTTCGCGGGACGCTGCTCCCAGCCCCCGCGGGGCGTACTCCGCGGGAGGAACCATGACCAGCGAGATGCTCGCCCGGCCGGAGTTCGGCGACGTCGTCGCGGGAGTCGACGGCTCGCCCGTCGCACGCACCGCCGCGCTCTGGGCCGCCGCCGAGGCGGACCGCCGGGGCCGTGCACTGCACCTCGTGCACGCCGCCAACACCGACGGGCGCGCCTACTGGACCGACGCCGAGACGATCCAGGCGGTACGCGAGGCGGGCCGTGACCTGCTGACCGCGACGTCCCAGGCCACTGAGGAGCGCTTTCCCGAGCTCGCCGTCACCAGGCAGCTCAGCCGCCGGGAGCCGGTCACCGGACTCTGCGAAGCGGCCGGCCGGCACGGGACGATCGTGGTCGGAAGCAGAGGGCTCGGCGGCTTCTCCGCCCTCATGCTCGGCTCGGTCGGCCTTGGCGTGGCGGCCCGGGCGGAAGGGCCCGTGATCGTCGTACGGGGGGAGAGCGAGCGGCCCGAGACCGGCTCGGTGACGGCGGCCGTCCACGACACGGCGGACCTCGACTGGCTGCTGTTCGCCGCCGCCGAGGCCGACGCCCGCAAGGCGGCCCTGCGCATCTTGAGCGTCTGGAACGTGCTCACCCATGTGGGCAGCGTCGCGACCATGCTCGACGACCTGGACGCGGTCGCACGACAGCGCGTCCACGAGGTGAAGGCCCTCGCCGACCGGGTCCGCGAGATCTACCCCCGGCTGATCGTCGGGCACCACGTGGAGACGGGCACGAGCACCCCCGGCATCCTGATCGAGGCCAGTGCCCACACGGACCTGCTCGTGATGGGCCGCGGCAGGCGGCGGCCGGGCGTCATGCCGTCCCTCGGCCGCGTCGCCCACACCCTGATCCACCACGCCCACTGCCCGGTGGAGATCGTCCCAGCCGCCTTCGTGACCGGGGACGAGGAGCCATGAGCGACATCCTGACCGGCATCGACCCCCTCGAGCTGTCCGTTCCGGCTCTCCTGTGGGCCGCCGACGAGGCCGGACGCCGGGGCGCGCGCCTGCGCCTGGTGGCCGCCGTGCCGCCGGTCCACGACCGGCTCCCGTACGCCGCGATCGCCCACCAGAGCTCCCTGCGCATCCGGGCGGAGTCGGCACTCGCCAACGCCCAGGAGCTCGTAAAGGATCTGCACGACGGGCTGTGGACGGCGACGGAACTCGTCGACGGAACCCCTGCCACCGTGCTGCGCGACAGGACCCCGGGCGCCGCACTCGCCGTCGTGGGCTCACGCCGCCTCGGCCGGGCAGCCGAGGTCCTCAGCGAGGGGTCGGTGGTCGTCCCGCTGACCGCACGCGCCGACTGCCCCGTCGTCGTCATCCGCGAACCGGAGCCCGCCCCCGTCCACCCACCACTGATCGTCGTCGGCGTGGACGGCAGCACGGACTGCCGGGCCGCCGTCGCCTTCGCCGCGGCGGAGGCGAGCCTGCGCGAGGCACGGCTCATGGCGGTCTGGGTATGGCCCCGCCCGCTGCTGCCCCACGGCGACGACGAGACGGAGGGCCTGGCGAACCGCCACCGACTGCTCGCCGAGGCGGTCGCCGGCTGCGCCGATCGCTTTCCGGACGTCGACGTGGAGCAGGTCGTCCTGCGCGGGCACCCCGTCGAGGAACTCACCCGCGCGTCTCGGGAGGCCCTCGCGGTGGTCGTCGGACGCCGGGGCCGCGGAGGCTACTCCGGCATGCGCCTCGGGTCCACGGTGCACGGACTGCTGCACCACGCCGACTGCCCCGTGATCACCGTTCCGCTGCGCGGGACAGCAGAGACCGACGGAACCTCCTCCGGGGCCGACCGGTCCCGGCCCCGTACGGACCGACCGGCCCCGACCGGGTGACCCGCTCGGCACTGGAACGCCCCGAGTCCCGCGGGGCACCGTGGGAGAACGCGAACGGCCCCGGACGGCGGTCCGGCCCCGAAGAGGTGAGCACGATGCAGAAGATCCGGCTCAGCCGCCACCCCCAACAGGCCCGCCGCCCCCGCCCCCTCGACCTGCGGACGCCCTCCGGCCGCCCGCTCCCGTACTGACGAGCACGGTGAGAACCGTGGAGGACATCATGGGACCGCTACGACACGTCGTACCGTTCACGGAACTGGGACGGCACGACGTCGGACGCGTGGGAGGCAAGAACGCCTCGCTGGGCGAGCTGACCAACCGGCTCGGCGACGCCGGCATCCGCGTCCCCCCGGGGTTCGCCACCACGGCCGACGCCTACCAGGAACTGCTCGGCAGCGGTGATCTGCGCCGCCGGGTCGAGGCCCAGCTCGACCGGCTGCACGAGGGAGCCCCGCTCGACGAGGTCGGGGCGGCCATCCGCTCCCTCTTCCTCTCGCAGCCGCTGCCCACCGCCCTGCGGGAGGCGGTGCTCGCGGCGTACGCGAAGCTCGCCGAGGAGACCGGACGCGAGGCGCCCGAAGTGGCCGTGCGCAGCAGCGCGACCGCGGAGGACCTGCCCGAGGCCAGTTTCGCCGGCCAGCAGGAGACGTACCTCAACGTGTGTGGCGCGGACGAGCTCCTGCGGGCGTGCACCCGCTGCTACGCCTCCCTGTTCACCGACCGGGCCATCGACTACCGCGAGCGCATGGGCTTCGGCCATCTCGCCGTCGCCCTCTCCGTCGGCGTCCAGCTGATGGTCCGCTCCGACCTCGCGGGAGCCGGCGTCGTCTTCACCCTCGACCCGGAGTCCGGATTCCCCGACGTGATCGTGGTGAGCGCCGCGTGGGGACTGGGCGAGACCGTCGTCAGCGGCCGCGTCGACCCCGACGAGTACACGGTGTTCAAGCCGGGCATGAAGGACCCGTCGCTCGACCCCGTGATCGACGTACGGACCGGCACCAAGCGCCTGAAGACCGTGTACGCCGACACCGGACTGACCCGTACCGTCGACACCTCCGACAGCGAGCGCGACCAGCGCGTGCTCGACGACTCCGAGGTCCGCACGCTCGCCGGCTGGGCCGCGGCCGTCGAGGAGCACTACGGCTGCCCCATGGACCTGGAATGGGCCAAGGACGGGACCACCGGTGAACTGTGGATCGTGCAGGCCCGCCCCGAGACCGTGCAGTCACGACGGCACACCAAGACCCTGAGCCGCTGCCGGCTGACCACCACACCGGGGGAGCCCCTGGTGACGGGCACCGCCGTCGGCGAGGCGATCGGCCGGGGACGGGTGGTCGCGCTCGACGCCCCCGTCGACCTCGACCGCTTCCCCCAGGGCGGGATCCTCGTCACCGGCGTCACCGACCCCGACTGGGAACCCGTCATGAAGCGGGCCGCGGCCATCGTCACCGACCACGGCGGCCGCACCTCGCACGCCGCCATCGTCAGCCGCGAACTCGGCGTCCCCGCCGTCGTCGGCACCGGCAACGGCACACAGGTCCTGCGCGACGGCCGTCCCGTGACGGTCTCCTGCGCGGAGGGCGAACGCGGACGGGTCTACGACGGCCTGCTCCCCTACGAGGAGACGCTGACCGACCTCGCGGAGCTGCCGACCACCCGCACCCGGGTGATGCTCAACCTCGCGGACCCTTCGGCGGCCTTCCGCTGGTGGCGGCTGCCGGCGGACGGGGTCGGCCTCGCCCGGCTCGAGTTCATCGTCGCCCACCAGGTGAAGGTCCATCCCATGGCCCTGCTCCACCCGGAACGCCTCGACCGCCAGGACCGGCAGGTCATCGAGCGGCTCACCGAGGGCCACCCCGACCGAGGCGGGTACTTCGTCGACCGGCTGGCCCACGGAATCGCCCGGATCGCCGCCTCGCGGTGGCCGACCCCCGTCGTCGTGCGCACCAGCGACTTCAAGACCAATGAGTACGCCAAGCTGCTCGGCGGCCGTCCCTTCGAACCGGACGAGGCCAACCCCATGATCGGCTGGCGCGGCGCGAGTCGCTACTACAGCGACGGCTACCGCGAGGGATTCGCCCTCGAATGCCGTGCGCTGCGGCGGGTACGCGACGACATGGGGCTGACGAACGTGGTCGTGATGATTCCCTTCTGCCGCACGCTCGGTGAGGCCGACCAGGTCCTCGCCGTGATGGCGGAACAGGGGCTCGTGCGCGGCGAGAACGGGCTGCGCGTCCATGTGATGGCCGAGATACCGTCCAACATCATTCTCGCCGCCGAGTTCGCCGAACGGTTCGACGGCTTCTCCATCGGCAGCAACGACCTGACCCAGCTGACCCTCGGCGTCGACCGCGACTCCGAAGCCCTCGCCCACGTCTTCGACGAAAGCGATCCCGCCGTCGTCCGCAGCATCCGGCTGCTCTCCACCCTCGCCCACCAGGCCGGCCGGTCGGTCGGCCTGTGCGGACAGCGCCCCAGTGACGATCCGGCGTTCACCTCGATCCTGGTCGAGGCGGGCCTCGACTCGATCTCGGTGGCACCGGACAGCTTCGCGTCGGTCAAGCGCCATGTGGCCCAGGCCGAGTCGGCGCTCGACAGCAGGTCAGAAGGCGGGCTCGGCAGCAGCCCCGAAGGAGCGCTCGCCGGCAGCCCCGATGGAGCGCTCGCCGGCAGCCCCGATGGAGCGCTCGACAGTAGCCCCGAAGGAGGGGAGTGACCATGCCCCGCAAGCCTCGCCGCCGCCTCGCCCAGGACTCGGCGCCACCGCCCCGTGGCCGGCGCCGCACGGCAACGGGCGACGCTGCGCCGCCCGAGCCGTCGGACCCCTTCGTTCCCTCGCTCACGAAGAGCGCGGGCCCCTGGCGCCCGGTGCACACGATCCGGGTGTCCACGGCCTTCCTCTGACCGAGGCACCTCGCAGATGACCGAGGCACCTCACCGAACCGAGCAAGGGGGGCAGGAAAGGAGGACGCGGCCATGACGACCGCCAGGGAGATCATGCACTCCGGTGCCAGCTGCGTGCAGGAGAACGAGACCCTGATGGACGCGGCACGCCGTATGAGCGAGCTCGACGTCGGCGCGCTGCCCATCTGCGGGCCGGACAATCGGCTCCACGGCATCATCACCGACCGCGACATCGTGGTGAAGTGCCTCGCCAAGGGCAAGGACCCCGCGCACATGACGGCGGGTCACCTCGCTCAGGGCAAGCCGATCACGGTCGACGCGGACGCCGACACCGCCCAGGTCCTCCGCACCATGCAGGACCACCGCATCCGCCGCGTGCCCGTGATCGACGACCACCGTCTGATCGGCATGATCAGCGAGGCGGACCTCGCCAGGCATCTGCCGGAGGAGAAGGTGGGCCACTTCGTCGAGGAGATCTGCCGCTGACCGGCGGCTCTCCCGGGACCCGTACACGAGGAGCAGAACGATGACCGGAGACAAGGTGGAACGCAGGCACAGCCTCTTCCCCGACTTCAACGACTGGTTCAACCGGGAGTTCCCCGGGCTGCCCGGATGGCGCCCCGCCACCGCTGCGCACTCCATACCGGTGGAGGTGTCCAGCGACACCGGCGGCTACGTGCTGCGGGCCGAACTGCCCGGCATGGACCCCGACGACTTCACCATCACCGTCGACGACAACCTCATCACGGTGACCGCGGAGCACAGCGAGACCACGGAGGACAAGGAGCACTCGGAGTTCCGCTACGGATCCTTCCGCCGGACCGTACGGCTTCCCTCGACGATCCCCGCCGACGACGTCGACGCCTCGTACAAGGACGGCATCCTCACCATCCGCGTCCCGATGCCGGAGGAGAAGACGGAGACCCGACGGACGATCCCCGTGCGGCGGGCCGACGACACGGCCGAGGGAGGGCAGTCATGAACACGCCACGCGTACTGGTCGCATACGGCAGCAAGCACGGCGCGACCGCGGGCATCGCCGACGAGATCGGCAGGACGCTCCGGGCCGACGGCCTCGACGCGGTCGTCCAGCCGGCCGACACCGTCGACGACGTCACCGGATACGACGGCGTCGTGCTCGGCGGCGCCCTCTACGCCGGACGCTGGAACGGCAAGGCCGCCCGCTGCGCCCGGCGCAACGCGGCGCAGCTCCGTGACCGCCCCGTCTGGCTCTTCAGCAGCGGCCCCGTCGACAGCTCCGCCGAACAGCACGACATCCCGCCCGTGCGCGGCGTGGCCCGCCGCATGAAGAAACTCGGCGCGCGGGAGCACATCACGTTCGGCGGCTCCGTGACCGCCCGGACACCCGGCCGCATCGCTCAGTCCATGGTCAGTCATGGCAAGGGCGGGGACTTCCGCAACCCGGAGCGGATCCAGGAATGGGCGCATCACATCGGCGGCGAGCTCGGCGCCGAGCGCTGAGCGGCGTCGCCGGAACCCGCGGCGGACCCGCACCCCGGAGGTGCCACATGAGTCACCAGGAGACCTCGGGTCGCCGGCCCGGCGCGGCCGGCAGCGGCTCTGCCTCGCGAGCTCCGCTGATCCTCGTCCTGACGATCGCCCTGATCTGCGGCGCCGTGGTCGCCGTCCTCCTGTGGCACGCCCGCGCCGACGCCAACCGCGACCTCGCCGCCCATCGCCACCAGGTGCGGGCGACCACGACGGCGCGGGCCGAGGACCCGCCGGTCGCCGTCCGGCCCGGTGCCAAGCCGCAGTCCTCCGCCCCGGCGGTCTGGGAGTACCCCGACCACATACGCCGGTCCGGAACCGTCGAGGTCCCGCCCCGGACGCCTCAGGGGCGCACGCTGACCATCTGGGTGGACGACCGCGGCAGCCCCGCCCGCCCGCCGGACAGCACGGCGGACCTCGTGCTGACCGCGCTCGCGGGCGGCACGGCCGCGGCAGGCGTGGCGACGGCGTCCGTTGCGGGCGTCCTCACCCTCGTACGACGGAGCTCCGAAGGCCGCCGCCTCGCCGCCTGGGAGCAGGAGTGGGAACAGGTGGAGCCCGTCTGGTCCGGCCGGCTCCGGCGGGGAAGCGGCTCGGGGACCGCCGATGAATGACCGTACGGGCGGAACCGCGGCGAAGCGGCAGGCCCGGGGACCGGATGAGGCGCTCCCCTTCGACCCCAGTGAGCCGCTGCCCCGGCTGCGCCACGAACTCGCCACCGGCCCGGACGGGCTGTCCGCCCGCGAGGCCGCCCGACGCCTCGCCGTCCACGGGCCGAACGAGGTCAAGCGCAAGGCGCGTTCCTCCTTCGCACGGGAGCTGACCGGACAGCTGGTCCACCCCCTCGCGCTGCTGCTCTGGGCCGCCGCCGGGCTCGCCTTCCTCGCGGATCTGGCGGTGCTCGGCTGGGCGATCCTCGCGGTCATCGCGGTCAACGCGGCCTTCGCGCTGCTCCAGGAACGCCAGGCCGAGCGCGCGGTGGAGACCCTCGCGCGCTATCTGCCCGAGCACGCCCTCGTCGTACGGGACGGCAGCCGACTGACCGTCGAGGCACGGGACCTGGTGCCCGGGGACGTCGTCCTTTTGGAGGAGGGCGACAAGGTCCCCGCCGACGCGCGGGTCACCGAGGGCGGCGTCGAAGTCGACCTGTCCATGCTCACGGGGGAGTCCGTGCCCGCCGAACGGATGGCCGCCGCCGGGCTCCTCGGCGCCCCTCTGCTGGAGGAGCCGAATCTCGTCTTCAGCGGGACGACCTGCGTCGAGGGCCAGGCCCGTGCCGTGGTGTTCGCCACCGGCCACCACACCGAACTCGGCAGGATCGCCGCGCTCAGCCAGCGCACCCGCCGCGAGCCGAGCCCGCTGGAGAGACAGGTCAAGAAGGTCGCCTGGCTCATCGCCGGCGTCGCCACCGGCATGGGCGTCGTCTTCCTCTTCGTCGGGGTGGCGGTGGGACTTCCCGTCACCGACTCCCTGATGTTCGCCATCGGACTGCTCGTCGCCAACGTCCCCGAGGGACTGCTTCCGACCATCACCCTGGCCCTCGCCGTGGGCGTCCGCGCCCTGGCCCGTCGGGGCGCCCTGGTCAAACGGCTGAGTGCGGTGGAGACGCTCGGCTCCACGAGCGTCATCTGCACGGACAAGACCGGCACGCTCACCCGCAACCGGATGCGGCTGCGCGCCCTGTGGACGCCCGGGCACGGTGCGGAACCGGGCCCGTGGGCCCAGGAGCTGATCGGCACGGCCGCCCTGTGCACCACCGTCACGCGTGACACCGACGGCGAACCGCACGGCGACCCGACCGAGGCGGCCCTCGTCGCCGGGGCAGCCGAGCACGGTGCCCCCGTGGATCTGGACCGCCGCGACACGGGGCGCCGGGCGCTGTTCCGCTTCGATCCCCGGCTGCGCATGATGTCGGCGGTGCAGGAGGCCGACGGGGCGGCGGGGCGCGCGCGGATCGTGGTCAAGGGCGCTCCCGAGGCGGTCCTGACCCGGCTGCGAGCGGGCGCCGACACGGACGGCGCCCGCGCGGCGGCGCAGGAGTTGGCCGAGCGCGGCATGCGGGTCCTCGCCGTGGCCGTACGCGACCTGCCCACGGGCGCCGAGCCGCCGTCGCGTCGTCAGGACGCCGAGTCCGAGCTGGAGTTGCTCGGTCTCGTCGGCCTCTACGACCCGCCGCGTGCCGAGGTCGCGGCCGCTGTCCGCCGCTGCCACGAGGCGGGGGTGAGGGTGCACGTCGTGACAGGGGACAACGGCGCCACGGCCGCGGCAGTCGCCCGCGAAGTCGGCATCGGCCTGCCCCGTCTCCAGGTCGTGGCGGCCTCCGAAACACTGGACGACGACGAGCTTGACCGGCTCCTGGTGGAGGGCGACGCCGAGATCGTCTTCGCCCGCTCCTCGCCCGAGACCAAACTGAAGGTGGCCGACACGCTGCGGGCCCACGGCCGGATCGTCGCCATGACCGGCGACGGGGTGAACGACGCCCCCGCCCTGCACCGCGCCCACATCGGCGTGGCCATGGGCCGCTCGGGCACGGACGTGGCCCGCGAGGCGGCCGCCATGGTCCTCACCGACGACGACTTCGCCACCATCGTCACGGCGATCGAGTCCGGCCGCCGCGTCTACGACAACGTGCGCAAGTTCATCGTCTACATCTTCGCCCACGCGACCCCGGAGATCGTGCCGTTCCTCGTCTTCGCGCTCTCCGCCGGCACGGTCCCGCTGCCGCTGACCGTGCTTCAGATCCTCGCCATCGACCTCGGCACCGAGACCCTGCCCGCCCTCGCCCTCGGCCGGGAACGCTCCGAGCCCGGCATCATGGAACGCCCGCCGCGGCCGTCGCACCAGGGCGTGATCTCCCGCGACATGCTCGTCCGCAGCTGGGGCTACCTGGGGCTGGTGTCGGCCGGCCTCGTCATGGCCGGGTACTTCTACGTGCTCTGGCGCGCGGGCTGGCAGCCCGGCGACCCGACCGGGGCCGGCAGCCCCCTCCACCACGCGTACGTCACGGCCACCACCGCCACCTTCGTGGGCATCGTCACCTGCCAGGTCGGCACCGCCTTCGCCGCCCGCACCGACCACGCGGCACTCCGCGACATCGGAGTGTTCTCCAACCGGCTGCTGCTCGCCGGCATCGCCTTCGAGCTCGCCTTCACCGCCGCCCTCGTCTACGCGCCCCCGCTCCAGCACCTCTTCGGCACCGCGGCCCTCCCCGTGGACGTCGTCCTGCTGATCCTGACGTTCCCCGTCCTGGTGTGGGGCACGGACGAACTGCGGCGAGCCTGGCGGCGCCGGCGCGGGTGAGGCCTCGGCGGACGCCGGATTCACGGCCTCACCCGGGCCACGCGGCGTCCGGGAGGGCCACGCAGGGCACACCCGGGCCCGAAGGCCCGGCTCAGCGGACCAGGACGGCCTCACCGGAGCGGGGCACCACGGCCGTCCAGCCGAGCTCGTGGTCGATGCGGTCGCGCAGGGCCTCGGACGCGGCCGGTTCGCCGTGCACGAGGTAGGTGGTGTGCGGTGCGGGGGCGCCGCGCAGCCAGTCGACGACCTGCCCGGCGTCGGCGTGCGCCGAGAAGTGCGGCACGTCGGCGACCTCGGCCCGTACGGGCACGTACTCGCCGAACATCTTGAGCACGCGGGCGCCGTCCACCAGGTCCCGTGCACGGGTGCCGGCCGCCGCGAAGCCGACCACGACGACGGCGTTGCGCGGGTCGGGCAGCAGCCGGTGCAGATGGTGCAGGACACGTCCACCGGTGGCCATGCCGGCCGAGGAGACGACGACGGCGGGACCGTGCGCGCTGTTGATGTCGACGGACTCCTGGACCGTCCGGGCGGCGAGGAACGGCGCCGGGCTCAGCGCGGCCTCGCCCTGGGCGAGGATCTCGGGCCGCAGTTCGGCGGACCGCTCGCGTACGGCGTCGCGGTAGACGTCGAGCGCGGCGAGCGCCATGGGGCTGTCCACGTACACCGGTACCGAGCGCGGCAGGACGCCGGTCTCGCGCAGCCGGGTCAGCTCGTGCAGGACGACCTCGGTGCGGTCGATGGCGAAGGCGGGGATGACGACGGTGCCGTTCCGGGCGAGGGTCCGGGAGATGACGTCGGCGAACGCCGACCGCCCGGCATCCTGGTCGTGCCGGCGGTCGCCGTACGTCGACTCCATGAGCAGCACGTCGGCGCCGGAGAACGGCTCCGGCGGCAGCAGCAGCGGGTGCCCGGGCCGTCCCAGGTCGCCCGAGACGGCCAGGGTGTGCCCGTCCTCCAGGGTGAGCCGGGCCCACGCCGAGCCGAGGATGTGTCCGCCGTGGTGCAGCGTGAGCCGGGTGCCGGTCATGATCTCCACGTCCTCGCCGACGGGGACGGGGTCGAAGAAGGCCATGGTCTTCTCGACGTCGGAGTCGTCGTACAGCGGCTTGGCGGGACGGTGCTTGGACCAGCCGTGCTCGTTGGCGTGCCGCGCGGCCTCCATCTGCAGCCGGGCGCTGTCGCGCAGCACGATCCCGGCGAGCCGGGCGGTGTGCGCGCTGGCCAGGATCGGTCCCCGGAAGCCCTGCCGCACCAGGCGGGGCAGATAGCCGCAGTGGTCCAGATGGGCATGGGTGACGACCACGGCGTGGAAGTCCGCGGCGTCACGGGCGAGGCGCTCCCAGTTGCGGCGCCTCAGGTCCGCGAAGCCCTGGAAGAGGCCGCAGTCGAGGAGGATCCGCGCATGGTCGCTCTCCACGAGGAACTTGCTGCCGGTGACCGTGCCCACGCCGCCCAGGAAGGTCAGCAGGGCCGGCCGTGGGGCAGCGGGAGCAGGGGGAGTGGTGTCGGCGGAAGTCTGTGCTGCCTCGGACATGGTCAGCCCTCCTTCGGAGCGTGGCCGGCCTCCACCGTCGCATCCGCGCCCGCCCCGGCCGCAGGGCCCGAGCGGCCCTCTTCCATGGGCCGATCGGCACATGTGCCGCCGCCGGGCCGACCCGAGCCTGGCAGAGGAGGACACACGCACGCGCGACAGGAAGTGGGTGGGCGCCATGAGGGCAGCCGTCTTCCAGGGACCGGGACGTATCGCCTGGCAGGACATACCCGACCCGGGCATCGAGGACCCCGAGGACGCGATCGTCCGGGTCGACGTCGTGACCATCTGCGGCACCGACCTGCACATCCTCAAGGGCGACGTGCCGGAGGTGACACCCGGCCGGGTGCTGGGCCACGAGGCGGTCGGCACGGTGGTGGAGACCGGACGGAACGTCCGTACCGTACGGTCCGGCGACCGCGTCCTGATCTCCTGCATCCTGTCCTGCGGCCGCTGCCGCTTCTGCCGCGAGGGCCGCTACGGCCAGTGCCGCGGCGGTGGCGGCTGGGCCCTCGGGCACCTCATCGACGGCACGCAGGCGGAGTACGTCCGGGTGCCGTTCGCGGACCTGTCCGTACACCCGCTCCCGAGCGCCGTCGACAGCTTCGACGCCGTCCTGCTCGCGGACATCTTCCCCACGTCCTACGAGGTGGGCGTCCTGAACGGCGGGGTACGGCCGGCCGACACCGTCGTGGTGGTCGGCGCGGGCCCCGTCGGCCTCGCCGCCATCGCCACGGCCGGCCTCTACAGCCCCGGCCGGATCGTCGCCGTCGACCGCGACGAGTCCCGGCTGGCCGTGGCCCGCAAGCTCGGCGCCGACGCCACCGCGGCCGCCGGCGAGGAGCCGGAACAGCTCGTCTCGGACCTGACGGACGGTCTGGGCGCCGACGTCGTCATGGAAGCCGTGGGCGTCCCGGAGACCTTCGAGATGTGCACGCGCATGGTCCGGCCAGGCGGACGGGTCGCCAACATCGGCGTCCACGGCAAGCCGGCGACCCTGCACCTCGAGGACCTGTGGTTCAAGGACGTCACGATCACCACCGGCCTCGTGGACACGTCGTCCACGCCCATGCTGCTGCGCATGATGGCGGCCGGACGGCTGCCGGCGGGCGAACTGGTCACCCACCGCTTCGAACTGGGGCAGATGGAGGAGGCGTACGACGTGTTCGGACGCGCGGCCGACACCGGAGCCATCAAGGTCGCGCTCGGCGGCCCGCAGCACACCGCCCTGGAGGCCGCCGGTGCGACGGGCTGACGCGAGGGGCTGATGCGACGGTTGTTGCGACGGGCGCGGGGACGAATCCGCCTGCGGTCCCTGCGCCTGTGACACGGCGCCGACCCTCCGCGGCGACGCGCCGGCGGCACAAGGCGGCACAGGGCAGCGCCTCAACCGATGTGGAGGGCGCGGTGGTCGGGGTCCTCGCGCGGCATCTCGCGTGACGGGGCGCCGTGCAGCTCGATGGTGTCGGCGCCGGTGCGGATCGAGGGAGCGGTGACGGCGTCCTCGACCAGCGACGTCACGAGCGGTCGGGTCAGAGCGGTGGTGGACACGGTTCGTCGTGTCTGCGGCGGTCACCAGGTGATGTCGCGCGCGCTGCGCGCGGAGGAGGCGAGGCGCGTGGGGGGCTCGCCTACGGACAGCCGGTCCACGACGGCGACCACACCGTCCACCCGCTCGGCGAGTCCGACGAGCGTCCGAGCCAGGTCCTGTTGCCTGACCCGGCCTTCGAGCGTCACCACACCGTCCAGTACATGCACGTCGATCGCGTCGTCGCTCAGACCCAAGGCATCCACCAACACGTCCTCCCGTATGCGGCGTCGTATCTCCCGATCCGGTCGCAGGAAGACGCGGAGCAGATCGCGGCGGGTCACGATTCCCACCAGCCGTTCCTCCTCGTCGACGACGGGCAGGCGCTCCACTCCACGGCGGACCATCAGCCGGGCGGCGTCCGAGACGGTCTCCTCGGCGTGCACCGTGACGGCCGGCGCCGTCATGACCTCCCGCGCGGTCAGCCGGCGGCGCGCCAGCAGGTCGGACTCCGACACGACTCCGACGACGCGGTCGTCCTCGTCGAGGACGGGCACACCGCTGATGTCGTGCTCGGCGAGCAGCTTCGCCACATCCCGGAACGGTGTCGTGGGGATGACGGAGACGACGCTGTCGGTCATCAGGGCGCCGACTTTCAGGTGCTTCATCGTCGCGCCTCCTGTTCCGACGACCCGGGCGGTGGCTGATCCCCCGCTCCACCACCGTCTGCCGTGCGCCGAGCGACCTGTGAGGGCCGAACGGTGCAACCTCCGGCCCGACCGGACCAGCGTGACCGGGAAGGGACCTTTGGTCCCTCCTCTGCCCCCAGCGGCCCTCGAACCGCCCTGACGCGGCATGCCACGGTCGAGGTTCGCGGAGCACTCCCGGCGACCGGACGAGGAGGAGCCATGGACGTGATCACCGGCCCTGCCGTGTGAGCCCATCATGACGTCCTCGGCAACCGCGTCGACCCGCGACGCGACGGGCCTCACCGCGACGGAGGCCGCCCGCCGGCTCGCGGAGGACGGGCCCAACGAGGTCTCGGCGAGGAAGCCCGTACGGCTCCGCAGCCGGGTCCTGGCGCAGGTGCGGGACCCGCTGATCATGGTGCTCCTGGGGGCCGTGGCACTCACCCTCGCGATCGGCGACCACCCCGACGCGATCGTCATCGCACTCGTCGTCTCCGTGAACACCACGGTCGGCGTCGCCCAGGAGATCAGGGCCGATCACGCCGTCGCCGCCCTCTCGGACCTGAGCGCCCCCCACGCGCGCGTTCGGCGCGACGGTTCCGTACGCGACCTGCCGGCCGCCGTCATCGTTCCCGAAGACGTCCTCCTTCTGGGCGAGGGCGACATCGTGCCCGCCGACGCCGAACTCACCGAGGCGTCCGCCCTGCTGCTCGACGAGTCCATGCTCACCGGGGAGTCGGTACCCGTCGACAAGGAGACGGGGTCGACCCTGAGCGCGGGCACCGTCGTCGTGCGGGGCCGTGGCGTGGCCACGGTCACGGCCACGGGGGCCGCGAGCGCCCTCGGTCGCATCGCGGCCCTCCTCGACGACCGCCGCGAGCCGACCCCGCTGCAACGACGCCTCGCCGCCCTCGGGCGCGTGCTGGCCGCGGTGACCCTCGGCCTGTGCCTGCTGGTCTTCGCGCTCGGCCTGGCGCGGGGACTCCCGCTCGGCACGATGGCGGTCACCGCCATCAGCCTGGCCGTCGCCGCCGTCCCCGAATCCCTCCCCGCAGTCGTCACCCTCGCCCTTGCCCTCGGCGCGCGCCGCATGGTCGCCCGGCACGCCCTCGTCCGCCGGCTGCCCGCCGTGGAGACGCTCGGCTCGGTTTCCGTCCTCGCCACCGACAAGACCGGCACCCTCACGGAGGGCCGCATGGTCGTCCAGCACGTCTGGACTCCGCAGGCGAGCGCGGAACTCACGGGCGTGGGGTACGAGCCCGAGGGCGAGGTCCTGGTCGCCGGACGACCCGCACGCCCAGGAGAGCTCGCGTCCGTACGGGAACTGCTGACCGTGGCCGCCCTCTGCAACGACGCCGTGCTGCGCCCGCCGGACTCCGCCGCGCCCGACGCCCTGCCGCGCCCGCCGGGCCGCGCCGCGCCCGATGCCCTGCTGCGTCCGCCGGACCCCGCCGCGCCCGACGCCCTGCCGCGCCCGTCGGACTCCGCCGCGCCCGACGCCCTGCTGCGTCCGCAGGGCCCCGCCGCGCCCGACGCCCCGCCGCGCCCTGCCGCGCCCGAAGTCCTGCCGCGCCCGTCGGACTCCGCCGCGCCCGGCTCCCGCTGGACGGCACTGGGCGACCCCATGGAGGCCGCTCTGCTCACCGCCGCGGCCAAGACGGGGTGCCCGGACCCGGTGGAGCTGTCAGCGACCTGGCCCCGGATCGGCGAGGCACCCTTCGACAGCCTCCGCCGACGCATGACCACGCTGCACGCGGCCGGGCAGAACCGGGTGCTCGTCTGTCTCAAGGGCGCCCCCGAAGCCGTACTCGACCCCACGGTCCTCGAAGTCGGCCCGGGCCCCCTCGCACAGGCCCGTCAGCAGGCCGCGCGGCTGGCCGAGCGCGGCTACAGGGTGCTCGCCGTGGCCTCGGGGACACGGGACGACGCACCGCACGAGATCACCGCGGCGGAAGCGGGGCTCACGCTGCTCGGCCTCGTCGCCCTCAGCGACCCGCCGAAGTCGCGCGCCGCCGCAACCCTCGCCGCGTGCCGCGCGGCGGGCATCACCCCCGTACTCATCACCGGGGACCACCCCGCGACCGCCCGAGCGGTGGCGTCCCGCGTGGCGCTCCTGGGAGACGACGGTGAGGCGGACGGACAGGTCGTCACCGGCGCGGACGTGGCGGCCGGCCGGGTCGCCGACCTCACCACCGTCCGGGTCTTCGCACGCACGGACCCGCAGCAGAAGCTGGACATTGTGGAGGCGTGGCGGGCCAGGGGAGCCGTGACCGCCATGACCGGCGACGGGGTCAACGACGGTCCCGCCCTGCACCGGGCCGACATCGGCGTCGCGATGGGGGAGCGCGGCACCGAGGTGGCGCGGCAGGCGGCCGACCTCGTTCTCACGGACGACGAGCTCTCGACGGTCGTGGCGGCGGTCGAGGAGGGGCGGCGTGTCTACGACAACATCCGCCGGTTCCTGGTCTACGGGATGGCCGGCGGCGGCGCCGAGATCCTGGTCATGCTGACCGGCCCGCTGCTCGGACTGCCCCTGCCCCTCCGGGCGGGACAGATCCTCTGGATCAACCTCCTCACCCATGGCCTCACCGGCGTCGCCATGGGCGCCGAACCGGCCGCCCCCGGCACGATGCGACGTCCACCCCGACCGCCGGACCAGCACATCCTCGGCGGCGGCGCCTGGCAGCGGCTGCTCCTTCTCGCCGCCGTCGTCACCACCGCCACGCTCGGCGCGGGACTGGCCGCCCGGGCCCTCGGCCTCGCCTGGCAGAGCGTGCTCTTCCTCGCCCTGCTCGCTGCCCAGCTCGGCGTCGTCCTGGGCCTCCGCGCCCGGCTGCTCACCCGGAAGAACCCCTTCCTGCCGCTCTCGGTCCTCGCCTCCGCCCTCCTGGCCGGTGCGGCCCTGTACCTCCCCTTCCTGAGTTCGGTCCTGGAGACCGAACCGCTCGGCTGGGCGGGCATCGGCCTCGCCGCCGTCTGCGCGCCGGCCGGCTTCCTCGCGGCTCGTCTCGTACGGACCGCTTTCCGGCGGACGATCCCAGCAGGAACCGCCGGGCCACCGGCGCTACGGTGAATGCGGGAGCGACAGGTGCCGTCCGGGCGCCTGACGCGACCGGAGGTATCAATGGTCCGGGAGGACACCGAGTCCGCGGACGCGCGGCTCCCACGGCTGAGACTGGACGAGCTGCTCGACGAGCTCCAGGCGCGCATCGACGAGGTCCGGGGCACCAGGGACCGGCTCAACGGGCTTCTCGAAGCCGTCATGTCGGTCGGCCGGGAGCTGGACCTGCCCCAGGTACTGCGCGGGATCGTGGAGGCGGCCGTGACCCTCGTGGACGCCGAGTACGGGGCCCTGGGGGTCATCGGCGAGGACCGGAGGCTCTCCGAGTTCGTCACCGCCGGCATCGACGACGAGCTGCGCGCGCGGATCGGCGCGCTGCCGTCCGGCCACGGCATCCTGGGCGAGCTGATCCGCAACCCCGAGCCGCTGCGTCTGTCCGAGCTATCCCAGCACCCGGCGTCGTACGGCTTCCCGCTCCACCACCCGCCGATGCACACGTTCCTCGGTGTCCCGATCCGAGTCCGCGACGAGGTGTTCGGCAACCTCTACCTCACCGAGAAACGGGGCGGGGTCGACTTCGACACCGAAGACGAGGCCGTGGTGACGACCCTCGCCGTCGCGGCCGGCATCGCCGTCGAGAACGCCCGGCTCTACGAGGAGGGCCGGCTGCGGCAGCGCTGGCTGGAGGCGAGCTCCGACTTCACCAGCGCGCTCCTGTCGGGCGTGGAGGAGGCGGAGGTCCTGGACGGGATGCTGGAGCGGGCGGTGGACATCACCGACGCCGACATCGGCGTCTTCTACCTGGTCGGGGCGGGCGGTGAGCTGCGCGGATCGCTGGCCAGCGGCGAAGGCGCGGAGGCCCACCGGGATGTCGTGCTGCCCAGCAGCGAAGGAACACTCGCGGCCGCGGCTCTGACGGAGGACGGTCTGATCGCCGCGGCCGACATCGAGAACGACGCGCGCATCACCGTGCAGCCCGAACGCTGGAAGGGCTTCGGACCGGCGGTGGCCGTCACGGTGGGCACGAAGGAGCGGCTGAGCGGAGTGCTCATTCTCGCCCGGCGGCACGGACGGTCACCCTTCGCGGGCGCTGAGATCATCGACCTGCCCGGATTCGCGGGACAGACGGCCCTCGCCCTCGAACTGGCCGAACGGCGCCGTGACGCCGAGCAGGTGAGTCTGCTGGAGGACCGCGACCGGATCGCCCGAGACCTGCACGACCTCGCGATCCAGCGCCTGTTCGCCACCGGGATGACGCTGCAGAGCGCCCGTCGGTTCGTCGAGCACCCGGAGGCAGCGGACCGGCTCGCGCGGGCGATCGACGACCTGGACGCCACCATCAAGATCATCCGTTCGACCATCTTCGGACTCCGGGAGCATGAAACCCCCGGAACCGCGCCCAAGCTCAGGAGCCGCATCGTCAAGACCGTGGACCAGGCCGTCGCGACGCTCGGGTTCGCCCCCGCTCTGCGCATGGAGGGCCTGCTCGACACCGACGTGACGGCGGAGACGGCCGATGACGTCGTCGCGGTGGTCGGCGAGGCGCTCACCAACGTGGCCCGGCACGCCCGGGCCCGCCATGTGGAGGTGGCGGTGGTCGCCGAGGAAGGCGTCCTGGCGGTGACGGTGAGCGACGACGGCGTCGGCGTCCCGCCGGGCGCCACCCGCAGCGGACTGCGCAACCTCACCGAACGGGCCGAACGACTGGGCGGCGAACTGTCGGTCCGAGGCCGGCCGACCGGGGAGGGCGGGACCGTACTCGACTGGCGCGTCCCGTTGCCGCCCGGCCAGGGATGAAGGCATCGGCGCGGTGGAACCTGCCGCGGCGCGCCGTTCACCCGGACGCACTGCGCGCGGTGGCTCGCCCTCGGCCGGCGGGCCGAGGGCGCCGCGCCGGGGGACGAGCCCCTGGCCCCCGCCTCGTTTGCCGCCCTCTCCGGCGGGTCACCTGTGACGACGTCAGTGAGACGCGCGAGGGAGTGCAGCATGCCGGGAGCGGAACTGGAAGAGTGCCGGGTCGAGGCGGTCGACGTGCATGCCTTCGAGGTGCCCACCGACGGCCCCGACGGCAAGGAACAGGACGGCACGCTGGAATGGGGATCCACCACGATGGTCCTCGTCCGGGTCCACGCCGGCGGCAGCACCGGCCTCGGCTACACCTACGGAGACGTATCGGTCGCCTCCTTCGTCGCCTCGCAACTGGCGCCGCTTCTCGAAGGACAAGGAGTCCTGGCGCCGCCGGCCCTGTGGCACCGCATGGGGACGCACATCCGCAACGCCGGCCGGCCCGGGGTGGGCGCCATGGCGCGCTCGGCGGTCGACGTCGCGCTGTGGGACCTCAAGGCCCGGCTGCTCGGCCTGCCCCTGGTGCACCTGCTGCCCGCCTGCCACGACCGGGTTCCCGTGTACGGCAGCGGCGGCTTCACGAACTACCCGCCGGGCCGGCTCACCGAGCAGCTCGCCGGCTGGGTCGACCAGGGCATCCCCCGGGTCAAGGTGAAGACCTCCCGCGAGCCGGACCGCGATCCGCAGCGCCTGACGGCCGCGCGCGAGGCGATCGGCGACGAGGTGGAGCTCTTCACCGATGCCAACGGCGCGCTCTCCCGCAAGGAGGCCCTGTACTGGGCCCGGAGGTTCCACGAGGAGTGGGACGTGCGCTGGTTCGAGGAGCCCGTCAGCTCGGCCGACCTCGAAGGGCTGCGGCTCCTGCGGGACCGGGGCCCCGAGCGTCTGGAGATCGCCGCCGGCGAGTACGCCTTCACCTCACAGGACTTCGTCAACCTCGTGGAACCCGCCGCCGTGGACTGTCTGCAGGCCGACGTGACCCGCTGCGGCGGCATCACCGGCCTCCTGGAGGTCGCCGGCCTGGCAGCGGCCCGGCATCTCGACCTGTCCGCCCACTGCGCTCCGGCGCTCTCCGCCCACGCGTTCTGCGCCGTGGGCAGGCTGCGGCATCTGGAGTACTTCCACGACCACGCCCGTGTCGAAGGGCTGCTGCTCGACGGCACCCTGTCGCCCGCCGGAGGCGTACTGCGACCCGAGACCGACCGCCCCGGCCTCGGCCTGGAGGTCAAATGGGCCGACGCCGAGCCCTATCGGGTGTACGGGGCGCGCCCCGCCGGCCCGCACGCGCACAAGGAGAAACGAGCTCCCGGGTGACATCGGGCAGGGCGCCCGCAAGAGCTTCGCGCCCGCCGCCCGGCCCTGGACGGCCCTGTCACCCGCACGGACCGGACGTCAGGGCACCCGAAGCAATGTGGTGACAGGCTGCGAACGTCGGGACACGTCTGCCATCCGGCAGGCCCGTGCCGGCCGATTCGACCTGCACCTGCACCTGCACCTGCACCCTGCGCGCCGAAGCCCCCGCGTGCGTGATGTCCTACCTGACGGAACGAGGGAGCGCACATGCCCGAGACGCCGCCCGACGGCCGCATCACGTCGCCCATCCCGGCGGACGACAGCGACCGGCAGTCACGGCGCGCCACGCCACAGGCTGCGGACATGCCCGATCTGCGGCGCGTCGGCGCCCACCCGGACCACTGGTACCCGGTCGCGCTGTCGCGGGAGGTGCGGCGCGGGCGAGCGCACGCCACCGCGTTCGGTGGTGAGCGGATCGTGCTCTTCCGCGGGGCGAGCGGGGCCGTGCACGCCTTGGAGGACCGGTGCGCCCACCGGCAGGTCCCCCTGAGCATGGGCGTGGTGGAGGGAGAGGCCCTCCGCTGCTGCTACCACGCCTGGGCGTACCGCGGTGACGGCCGCATCTCCGAGATCCCCTACCTCGCCAAGGGGGACGCCCGACCACCACGCGGGGTACGTGCCTTCCCCGTCCGCGAGGCGTACGGACTGGTATTCGTCTTCCCCGGAGCCGCGGACAAGGCGGCCGACACCACGCTGCCCCGCCTCACCGCCTTCTCCTCCGCGCGGTACAGAACGATGACGTTCTCCCGGACCGTGCACTGCCACTACTCGTTCATGCACGAGAACCTGCTCGACATGAACCACCAGTTCCTCCACCGGGGCGTCGTCGGCAGACTGCACCCGGAACTGCTGGGGCACACGACCGGGCCGCACTCGGTCGAGGCCAGGTACCTGTTCAGTCACGCGGGGGGAAAGCGCAGCCGCAGTGCCGGCCTCCTCTCCGGGGAGGGCCTCGGCGGCGGATCCCGGGACGTGATGACCATTCGGACCGAGTACCCGTACCAGACCCTCGACCTGGTCCCGGAGAACGAGGAGCAACCGGCTCTTCGCCTCTGGACCGCGTACGTCCCCCTGGGCGCCGACCAACGCAAATGCCGCGCCTACGGCCTGCTCATGATCAGGAAACCCGGAGTCCCGGGCGTTCTCCGGCTGGCCTGGCCCTTCATCAGACGGTTCACCGAGCGGGTGTTCGCCCAGGACCGCATGGCCGTCGAAGCCGAACAACGCGCCTGGGACGAGCAGGGCGAAGACCGCAACCACGAGGTCTTCCCCCTGATCCTGAACGTCCGCGAGGTGCTGCGCTCCAACGGCGTCCCCCTCCGGCCCCCGGCTACCCCCTGCGGCCTCTGAGGACGTCAGCTGCTTCGGTCCTTGCGCAGGAACGTGCGCAGCCGGCGCAGCGGCCAGGTGTTGATCACGTCGTCAGGGGTGAGCCATCCGCGCTGCGCCGTGCCGACTCCGTAGCGGACGTACGCGAGGTGGGGGAGCGAGTGGGCGTCGGTGTCGATCGCGAACTTCACCCCGTACTCCCTGGCCCGCAGGACGTCCTCGTCGCACAGGTCGAGACGGTCGGGCTGGGCGTTGATCTCCAGGGCCGTTCCGGTACGGGCGCAGGCGGCGAACACCTCGTCGAGATCGGCGTCGATGCCCGGCCGTCTGCCGATCAGCCGGGTGGTGGGGTGTCCGATGATGTTCACGTGGGGGTTCTCGCAGGCGCGGACGAGCCGTCGGGTCATCGCGTCCCGGTCGAGGCCGAAGTGGGAGTGCACCGAGGCCACGCAGATGTCGAAGCCCCGGAGGAACGCGTCCGGCCAGTCCACGTCCCCGACGGGGTCGATGTTGAGCTCGGTGCCGTGCAGGAGCCGCATCCTGCGGCGCCTGCCGTCCAGCGCCCGCACGTGCTCGCGCTGGGCCAGCATCTTCTCGTCGGTCATGCGCTGCATGGCCATGTCGGGCGCGTGGTCGGTGACCGCGTAGTACGCGAGACCCCGCGCGGCCGCCGCCGCCACCATCTCCTCCAGGGGAGCGAGGCCGTCGGTGAGGTCGGTGTGGGTGTGCAGGTCGCCCCTGATGTCGTCCTCCGTCACGACCTCGGGCAGCTCGCCGCGCAGACCCGCCTGGATCTCCCCACGGTCCTCGCGCAGCGCGGGCGGGATCCACGGCAGACCGAGCCGGCCGTACACCTCCTCCTCCGACCGGGAGGCGATCCGCTGTCCGCTCTCCGCGTCGAACAGGCCGTACTCGGACAGCTTCAACCCGGAACGGACGGCGATCGTACGGGTATGGATGTTGTGCGCCTTCGACCCGGTGAAGTACTGCAGGGCGGCCCCCCATGAGTCCGGCCGCACCACTCTCAGGTCGACCTGGAGCCCCTTGACCGTTCGGACGGAGGTCTTCTTGGCACCGTGGACGAGGACCTCGGCGGTGGAGGGCAGCTCGGTGAGCGCGTCCATGAACGGTGCGGACCGGTCGGCGGCGACGAGGACGTCGATGTCGCCGATGGTCTCCCGCATGCGGCGCAGCGAACCGGCGTACGCGCAGTCCTCACAGCCGTCGATCCCGGACAGGGCCGTGACGATGTCCTCGGCGGTCTCCGCGGCGGTGCTCAGCAGGATCCGGCCTCCCGCCTGCCGCATGAGGTCGATGCCGTGCAGGATGTTCGCCTCGGTCTTCTCCCCGAAGCCCCTCAGGCCGCGCAGCCGCTCCGCCTTGATGGCGTCGGCCAGCTCGTCCACCGACGAGATGCGCAGGTCCTTGTAGAGCATCATCGCCCTCTTGGGGCCGAGGGTGGGGATGGCCATCAGCTCGCGCACCCCGGCCGGTATGCCGGCCCGCCGCTCCTCGACCACCGCGACCTTTCCGGTGCGGAAGTACTCGATGACCTTCTCCGCGATCGACCTGCCCACGCCGGGGATCTCCCGCAGCTCGTCCGCGCCGAGATGGGACACGTCGCGGGGGTACCCGCCGATCGCGCGGGCCGCCTTCTCGTAGGAGCGCGCCTTGAACGCCTCGCCCCCGGTGATGGCGATGAGGTCCGCGTACTCCTGAAGGAGCGCCTCGACCTCCTCGTTGGTCCGGACCACGTGTTCCAGTCTAGGAGGCGGGCACGAAACGGACAGGACGGTCTCGCCGCTCGCGTCCGGGCTCCTGGCGGGAGCGCTCAGAAGAAGCTGAGAACTTCGCGTGCCAGGCTGACGCACCTGTTCGACACATGGTGTGAACCCGATCCAGCGAAGGAGCCCACGTGAGCCTGGTCAACGGCCTGCCCGCGCACATCCTGCTCGTGCATTTCGTCATCGTCCTCGTTCCCCTGACCGCGCTCGCGCTCGTCGTCAGCGCGATCCGGCCGGCGGTGGCACGGCGCATGGGCATCGCGCTGCCGTTGCTCGCCCTGGTCACGCTCCTGAGCGTGCCGCTCGCCACGCAGGCCGGCGAGTGGCTGGAGCGGCACGTCGAAAGTGACGCCCTGGTCCGCCGGCACGCCGAGCTCGGCGACGGGCTGCTGCCCTGGGCGGCGGGGCTGTTCGCGCTGGCGGTCTTCGTCTGGTGGACGGCCCGCCGCAGCGCCGCGACGGCGCCCGTGTCCGGGGCCGTGTCCGGAACCGAATCGGTGCCCGGGGCCGTGTCCGGGACCGAACCCGCGCCCGGGGCGGCCTCGTCGCGTACGCCCTGGCCGGCCGCGCCGGTGCGGATCGTGGCGATGGTCCTGTCGCTCCTCGTGGCCGTGGGCGCCGCCGTGGACGTGTACCGGATCGGTGACTCGGGCGCGAAGGCCGCGTGGCACGACGGCTTCTCCCAGACGGCGACGGGCGGGCACGGGGACGAGGACTGACCCGCCGCGTGCTCTGTCCCGGCCCGGCTCAGGCGACGCCTCGCGGAATGCGCACCGTGAACGTCGTCGACCCCGGTCCGCTCTCCAGGCGCACGCTCCCTCCGTGTGCCTTCACGACGGCCGCGACGATCGACAGGCCGAGGCCCGCGCCGCCGCCCGCGTCCTTCGTCCGGCGGTCGGCACGGGTGAAGCGTTCGAACACGCTCGGCTGGACGTCCTCCGGAACCCCGGGCCCGTCGTCGTGCACCTTCACGGTGGCGGTCGCCTCGTCCGCTTCGAGGGTGACCGTCACCTTGGTGCCGGCGGGAGTGTGCGAACGGGCGTTGGCCAGCAGGTTGGCCAGGACCTGCTGCAGACGGTGCTCGTCTCCGGTGACCGTCACCGGTTCCTCGGGAAGGTCCAGTTCCCAGCGGTGGGCAGGGCCCGCCACCTGTGCGTCCGTCATCGCGTCGAGGATCATGCGCGTGAGGTCGACGGGCACCGCTTCGAGCGGCCGGCCCGCGTCCAGGCGGGCGAGCAGCAGCAGGTCGTCGACCATGGCACCCATCCGGCCGGATTCGGCGACGATGCGTTCCAGGGCCCGGGTGATCTCCGGCGGCACCGGCCCCGGGTGCAGCAGGGCGAGTTCGGCGTGGCCGCGTACGGTGGCGACCGGGGTGCGCAGTTCGTGACTGGCGTCGGCGGCGAAGCTGCGCAGCCGCTCTTCGCTGGCGTGCCGTTGGGTGAGGGCGCTCTCGACGTGGCCGAGCATGCGGTTGAAGGCGCCGGCGACCACCCCCACCTCGCTGCGCGGGTCGGGCTCGGGGACAGGCGCGGGCAGCGTGACCTCGCCACTGGCGAGCGGGAGTTCGCTGACCTTGGTGGCCGTCGCGGCGACTCGGCTCAGCGGGCGCAGCGACCAGCGCACCCAGAAGGCCCCCGCGACGCCGGTGACGGTGAGAGCCGCGCCGAACACGATCCCGGCGACCAGTTCCAGCCGGTGGACGGGCGCCTCGACGGGCTCCCAGGGCAGTCCGGTGATCAGCACGTCGCCGTCGATTCCCGCCGCCGCCATGACCCGGTAGTCGCCCAGGGCGGCGAGATCGAGGGTGTGGCCCTTGGCGTCGACCGGGACCGCGGCGAGCCGCTGCACGTCGGTGGCGGTCAGGGTGACGTACGCGGTGCCGTCGGAACGCACGACGGCGGCGTCGGTGACCGTGCCCCCGCGCAGGCGGGCGCCGAACGTGCCCGTGGTCTGGCGGCGCGTGTCGCCGTACTCGTCGCCGTCGTGGTCGTCGGGCAGCCGGCCGCGGTGCTCCAGGCTCGCCGGGAAGCGGGCGCCGGCCTGCCCGAGCTGTTCGTCGAGGCGGCTGGTCAGAAGGCCTTCGAGCCCGACGACCGCGGCCACGCCGACGGCGGCGCAGCAGACCGCCAGCAACACCACGAGCCCGAAGGTGAGCCGCGCGCGCAGGGTGCGGGGAAGCGGCCACCTCAGCCGCCGCCCCGGCGTCCAGTGCGGCGTCCAGCGCGGCCTCCATCGCGGCGGCCACCTCATGCGGAGGCCGGCTTCAGTACGTACCCCGCCCCGCGCACCGTATGGATCATCGGCTCGCGGCCCGCGTCCACCTTCTTGCGCAGGTACGAGATGTACAGCTCGACGACATGGGCGCGGCCCCCGAAGTCGTACGACCAGACCCGGTCGAGGATCTGCGCCTTGCTGAGCACCCGCCGCGGGTTGCGCATCAGGAAGCGGAGCAGGTCGTACTCGGTGGGGGACAGGTCGATCAGCGTGCCCGCCCGGGTCACCTCGTGGGCGTCCTCGTCCATCACCAGATCGCCCACGGTCAGCAGCGGGCCCTCGGCCGACTGCCGGGCCATGCCCGCCCGGCGCAGCAGTCCGCGCACCCGGGCGACGACCTCCTCCAGGCTGAACGGCTTGGTGACGTAGTCGTCGCCGCCCGCCGTGATGCCCGCGACGCGGTCCTCCACCGTGTCCCGGGCGGTGAGGAAGAGCACGCAGACATCCGGCCGGACCGCGCGCAGCGCGCGCAGGACGGCCAGGCCGTCGGTGTCCGGGAGCATCACGTCCAGGACCACGGCGTCCGGCATCAGCTCCCGGGCCGCGGCGACAGCCGAGGCCCCGTCGTCGGCCGTGCGGACCCGCCAGCCCTCGTAGTGCAGGGCCCCGGACAGCACCTCGGCGAGGTCGGGGTCGTCGTCGATGACGAGGATCCGCAGCGGAGTGCCGTCGGGGCGGGTGAGGGCGGGGCGACCGGAGCGTGTGGTGTTCATGGCGTCTCAAGGATCCCCCCTCACGGCGGTGCCGGGCGCACACGAACGCTCTGAGTTTCCTCTGAGACGCCGAGGCCGAGGCGCATGAGCGCACGTGAGCCGCCCGAGAGCCGCACGTGAGCCGCACGTGAGCCGCCCGTGAGCCGTCCGAGAGTCATTTCGGGGTGCCGTTCGGGGGGCGTCGGGAGCCGACGTTCTTAACGGCTCCTTGACACGCTACTGACGGGTTCTTGACGTACATTTCCTGCCAGGTGTGCCGGGAAGTCTGGTCGGCGTGTAGTCGTCTCGTCCCTTCCCGAAAGGGTCCTGTCGTGACCTTCCCCAAGACCGCCGACGGCGCTCTCACCGCGCCTCTCCCGGCGGTGCCCGGTCCCCGCCGCTCGGTTCTCTTCTTCGCGTTCGCGTTCGCCGTGATCGCCGACCCCGTCTCCTCCGTCGCCTACGCGATCGAGGCCGCCCTGCACGCCCTGCACGGCGACCTCGCCCTGCTGCTGCCCACCATGTCCCTGGTGGTCGGCCTGGTCGTGGTGGTCACCGCCAACTACTGGCAGCTCGTACGCCGCTTCCCCAAGGGCGGCGGCGCCGCGGCGGCAGCCGGGCGGGCGTTCGGCGCGAGGTGGACGTTCCTGCCGATCGGCGCCCTGGTGGTCGACTTCGTCCTCACCATCGGCATCTCGATCGCCGCCGCCGCGAGCGCCGTGATCGCCCTGTTCCCCGCCCTGGCACCGGTTCGCATCCCGCTCGCGCTGCTCCTGCTGGTGGTCGTGGCCGGGCTGACCTGGTTCGGGCACGGCGGCCGGCTGCTGTTCGCGGCGATGACGGTGGTGTTCGTCCTCGCGGCCGCCGCCGTGGTGGTGCTCGGCTTCACCGCCCCGCACAGCATCGGCACCGCACCCGCCCACACCGACCCCGGCCGCTCCGCCGTCTTCGCCGTCGTCCTCGCCTTCCCCGTCGCCATGGCACTGGCGACCGGCGTCGAAGCGCCCTCCACCGCGATCGCCCAGCTCGGCCAGCTCGACGACACCCACCGCCGGCGCTTCGGCCGCGGCACGCTCGCCCTGCTCCTGGTCATCGTCGGCGGCCTCACCCTCGCCCTCACCGCTCTGGCCGTGCGGCTCCACATCGGCCTGCCCGGCGCCGACTCCACCCAGATCGCCGACATCGCCCACGCCGCCGCCGGACCCGGCTGGCTCTACGGCGCCTTCCAGCTCACCAGCTCGCTGCTGCTCCTCGCCGCCGCCAGCTCCTCCTTCCAGGCCGGCCCCGGGCTCCTCAAGGCCCTCGCGGGAAGCGACGCACGCCCCGGCGTACTGCCGACAGCGCTCGGCCGCACCAACAAGCACCACACCCCGTACTGGTCGGTCGTGGTTTTCCTCGCCGCCGCCGCGGTGATCATCGTCGCCGCCGCCGGCCAGGAGCAGGAGCTGGTGCTGTTCTACGCGGTGTCCGTGTTCGTCAGCTTCCTGGTCGGCCTGCTCGCCATGACCCGCTTCGCCCGCGCCGAGCGCAAGCCGCTGCTCGCCGCCGTCAACGGCATCGCCGCCTCCGCGGTCGCCTTCACCCTCCTGGTCAACCTGCTCCGCGGCTGGCCGGTCCTCTCCCTCGTGGCCACCCTCGCCGTCGGCGGCGGCCTCTACATCCGCTGGACACGAGCGGGCAGGCCCAGCGGCATCGAGGACGTCGAGGCCCGGGCCGAGGCCGACTGAACCAAGCGGACCATCCACCGGAACCATCCACCGGAACCATTCGGCCGAACCACCGGCCGGCCGCTGAGCGGCCGACCGATGGTCGCAGCTGTGGTGGGACGCCTCGTCAGTTCGCCGGTGAGGCGGACGGTCGGGCGCCGGGGAGCGAGGCGTCGATCTCGCGGGCCGCGACGGGCCACTCGTCGTGGTACAGCCGGAACGGGATGGCCTTCTCGAACAAGGGGGTCCCCAGGATGGCGATGCGCGCCAGGACGGCCCCGTTCACGTCGAGCCCGGCGTAGAGCGAGGCCTTGCCCCGGACGGCCGGTACGCCGTCGCCGGAGTCGATGCCGACCGTACCGTCCACGTCCGCACGCAGGTACGGCTCGACGGTGGCTTTCAGGCCCACGGCGTCGTAGAGGGCGACGGAGCCTTCGGCCGTCAGGCCGGTACGGACCGAGGCGCGGCCGGTGAACGTGGCCCTGACCGGGGACACCTTGGTGCTGACCGGCTCGGTGGTGGAGGTCCAGCCGCCGGCCTTGGTGTAGTCGGCGTGGACGGCCCAACTGCCGTCGAACGTCTGGGTGGTGTCGACGGTGACGGTGCCGTCGGCGGTGGCGACGGCGTACACGGTGGTGTTGAGGACGATGACGACGGGCACCTCGCCGACCATCACCACCGGGGAAGCGGTGAGCGTGGCGATCGGGATCCTGACCTCCGTGGAGTCGGACAGGCCGGCGGTGAGGTGCCAGTCGGCGTGCGCGCCCAGGTCGAAGCCGACCCTGGCCTGCTCCGGGGCGAGGATCCCGTGGGCGCCTCGGTACGAGAAGGCGACGCTTGGATCGAGCGAGACCGAACCCGCGAGCGTGGCCTTGGCGCCACCAGGCAGCGGGACGACGGTGCTCGCGTCCAGCTGCAGCACGGCGGAGGCCGAACCCTTGCCGCCGTCGGGGTTCGGGACGTAGGACGCCTTGAGGTCCTTGAGCTTCGGGATCACCTGGATCTTTCGCGGGTCCAGGGCGCTCTTGACGTCGGCCCAGCTCTGTCCGAGCAGCTCGGATATGGCGGCCGGACGGGTGCTGACCTCCAGCTTCCCGTCGCCGGCGGGCTCGACGCGGGTGATCGCGAGCAGCGCGCCCTGGGGTGCGACGGCCGACGGAGGGCTGTCGATCAGCTGCCCGGGCCGCACAGCCGCGACGGCCGCCGCGGTGGTGGAGGGGCTCGGGGTGCCCTTGCCGGTGCCGGGCATCGTGAGCACTGCCTTGCCGGTCCGCCGGTCGTAGGCGTCGAGGCTGAGGCCGCGGGTGCCGTCCACGACGGAGGGCCTACCGGACCCGGACGACGAGCGGGAGACGATGACGGGCGACTTCGCCGCACCGGCGTCGGTCGAACGGGCCGACGCCTCCGCGGACGAGGCCGTCGGCCGGCTCCCGGCCCTGGCGGCCTTCGGGCTGCCGGTGGTCGCCGCGGGCAGGCTCCCGTCGGCCGGCTGGGTCGTTCGGGGCAGGGTGCTCTCGACGGCGGTGTCGGCCGAGTGAGCGGGCGTCGCCGTCTGGCCGCAGGCGCTGAGTGTGACCGCCACGGACATGGCGAGTACGGGCACGCGTAAAGCGCGCACGAGGGTACGCATGGACATGCGGAAGGGTCCCCCTGGACATGGGTGGTCAGTGATGCGAGCAGGCCTGCGCGCCGCATGCTACTGACAAGTAATCGGGGAGCGTTAACTTCACCTCAAGGGAACCTCAACCGGCATGCGCAGCAGACGAGATCAGGGGATCACCCAGGCGTCGGCGCGCTTTGCGTGTGCGTCAATGGAACAGGTGGGACCGCTGGCGCGCACCGGGAGGGTCGAAGTTCATCCCGTTGTCGTCGAGCGCGTTGAAGACGGTCACGCGACCCGTCTCGAAGGCGAAGCTGACGTCGATGTTTCCCTGAGCGACATCCGGGCCCGTCCACTCAAGGAGTTCGACCCCCTTGAGGGGCAGCCCCCGCACAGCCCGGAGCCCGGGAAGCGGTTCGGGCCGCCACTGCAGGTCGAAGCCGGGCCACCGAACAGGAAGGGCGAAGTCGATGGTGTTCCACGTGAGGGAGAGGTCGCCGAACTTCTGATGGTTGACCTCGACCTGCTCGCCGTCGAAGTCGAACAGCACCGGGCAGTCGCAGAACCACTCGTCGTCCTTGACGTCCCAGACCATCCAGACTCCCGTGAGCGTCCGGCCGGCGAGACCGCGCAGACGGTCCCCGTGCTCCTGCACCACGTCACTACGGCCGTGCAGCCACGCCGGCTGGTAGCCCGTGATGCCGAAATCGAACATGTTGTCATCCTGTCAGAAGGCCACTCCACGGCTCAACGCAGTCCCGAACCAACCGTCAACTTCTCAAACCGTGGCGACGGTGGCCAGCGCCTCGTGGTGTGTCGCGGACGCCGGGCGGGGGGCCGGGGCTTCAGCGGACGGGGTAGCCGTAGGTGTAGCCCTGCTCCTTGAGCCGGGGGAGGAGCCGGCGCAGGGCCTGGACGGTCTGGGACCGGTCGCCGCCGGCGTCGTGGAAGAGGAGCGTCGGTCCGTTGGGGAGTTCGCGTTCGACGGTGGCGACGATGGCGTCGGTGCCGGGTCGCTCGAAGTCCTTGCTGTCGACGTTCCAGCCGAGCGGACGCATGCCGCGGGAGGCGGCGAGGTTGCGGCTGTAGGGAGTGAACGCCCCGCCGGGCGCCCGGTAGTAGACGGGACGTATGCCTCCGGACGCTTCGGTGATCATGCGTTCGGCGTCGAGGATCTCCCGCTTCTGGTAGGCCTGGGAGGCCTTGTCCATGGCGGTGTTGTGCGAGACGGAGTGGTCGCACAGCCGGTGTCCGTCCGCGACGACCTTCTTGACGAGGTCCGGGTGCGCCTTGGCCTGCGTCCCCACCATGCAGAACGTGGCCTTCACCCCGTACTCCCGCAGCACGTCGAGGACTTGAGGGGTCCATACGGGGTCGGGGCCGTCGTCGATGGTGATGTTGACGCCCCGCGCACCGGCGTCCGAGGCGTGCGCGATGATCGCCGACACGGGCTTGGCGACGTTGCCGGGAGTGGCCGGCGTGCTCGCCTTCGGCGGCGAGTCGTTCGTGGGGTCGGCCTGCGCGGTCCACACCGAGGCCCCGGTCGCGAGGACCGTCACCCCCAGCGCCGCTCCGACCAGCTTGCCGTACCAGCCCTGCGCACCACCGTGCCGCGCCATGTGTCCGCCCCCAAATCTCATCCGCGGTTCCGCACCGAATCCCGGTCGCCCTGCGACCACTTCTCAGGACGACGCTCGGCGGCCGGGGGATGCGTCCGTTACCGATCGCGGACAATTTCGGGAGAGTTCAGGGACAAACCGCGTCGGCGCGGGTCTACCTCCGGTCTTGGGCCGCCGCCGTTGCTCCGGTACTCGCGGGCCGCTTTGTCAGTGCCACGTGCCACCGTGAGGCGCATGACTCTTGGCGCCACCACGCGCGGAGCCGGCGGGTCCTTGGTGCGGGTCGCGCCCGCGAGCGAGAGGGCCGGTGCACGAAGTGGTGGACGGGCCGCCGGGGATGAAGCCGCAGCGGCGGTGGCGCCGTCCGGACCTCCTCAGGTCGGGTAGGTGATCGAGCCCAGCGGCGGGCACGGGACGAGCGTGGTGCCGGCGCCGGGACGTTCGACGAAGGCCCGGGCCTCGGCGGCCCGCAGGCGCCGGGAGTCCAGCTCGTCGGCGTGCCAGGCGTCGCGCCGCGCACGGGGGTGGTCCCAGGAGTCGTCGATGAGGCTGAGGCTGGTGTTGCCGGAGCTGCGCTGGAACTCCGCCTTCATGACGGCCTGTTGGAGTGCCGTCTGGGTCGCGGCCAGATCGATCCGGGCGACCAGGACGCCGAGGGTGTTCGGTTCGCGGGTCGGCATGGGGGCCTGGGGAAGCAGCGACACCCCGGTGTCGAGGCGGCCGATGTTGTCGACGCTCGCTTGCTGGGCCTCCCTCGACATGACCTGCATCTCCTGGTGCAGCCAGAAGAGCTCGTCGAGGTCGGCCGCGGTGATGCGCATCCGCTCGTACAGGGCTCGGAACCGGGGATCGTCGTGCAGCGGACGTATGGGGTCGGCGTGGAGCGTCACGCAGTCGTTGTAGCCCGCTGTCACCGCGGCGTCGAAGTGGAGGACGGCCTGATCCCTCTGTCCGTTCACGCAGGCAAGGACACCGAGGCCCGCATGGCCCGCGGCGACGAGCCACGTGCCGTCGGGGCCGAGCGCCGTGGCGCGCGCGACGACATCGTGGAGGCCCGCGGTGCCCACCGCGGCGGGACCACTGGTCAGGAGCGCCACGAACAGTTCGTGAACGCGGGCGGCCAGCGAGTTGACGGTGTCGACCATGTATCTCCTCGAACCTCGGTGGTGAAGAGCGGAAGGACGTGGTTCCGTCGAGCCTCTGGAGGTCCCCGTGGACATGACGGACGGACGGCGTGAGCGGTTCCCGGTCGGGCCGGCACGGCCCGGGCCGGGCCGTGATCACCGCGCCGGCGACGACGAGCATCCCGACCGATTCTCTTCATCGGTCGGGATGCTCGTCATTGCCGAAGCCCTCCGGTGCCCGTGCGAAGGAGCGCGGCCGCAGCCGGCGTGTGGGTCAGATCAGGCGGTGGTCGCCACGTTCGTCAGCCAGGCGTTCCAGTCGCTCTCGTAGTCCAGCGAGGTGAGGAAGGAGCGGGCGGCGGTCCAGTTTCCGGTGCGATAGTAGCCGAGAACGGTCGCGACGTCGGCCGGGTGCTGCTCGATCATGTAGCGGGCGGCCAGGTAGCCCCAGTTGTAGGTGCGGTTGACGTCGCTGTTGTCGTAGGTGGTGTCGAACAGCGTGCGCAGGGAGTACGTGTGCTTGCCGGCCTCGGTCAGGGCGTTGGAGTAGGTGACGCCGCGGTAGGAGTAGGAGATGTACTCCGCGACGCCCTCGCCCCACCACACGGTGGGGGTGGTCTGACTGGCGTTGAAGTCGCCGTACAGGTCGAAGCGGCCGTCGAGGTAGTGGGTGTACTCGTGGTTGAGGTTCCAGATCTGCCAGCCGGGGCTCACGTCGGTGCGCTCGTAGCAGATGAAGCGCGGCTGGTTGCCCGTCTTGGCCGGGTCTCCCTCCAGGTACATACCGCCGTTGTTGGTGTCGATGCCGTAGATCCTCCCCGCGTAGGCCTTGTAGTCGGCGCTTGAGTTGAAGACGTCGACCTCCAGGGTGGTGTTGTAGTCGTCGGCGACCGGCCCCGCGTCCTTGACCACGCTGTGGAAGTAGGCGTCCTGGTTGGCCAGGCTCGAACAGGTCGCGTTCAGCTGGTCGGCGGTCATTTCCTGGGCGCGGATCCGCAGCGACGGGCTGCAGGTGTAGACGATCGGCAGGATGCGCGACTCCAGCCTGCCGCCGGTGGTCGCGGTCGCGCCGGGAGCGCCTTGGACTCTGCCGTGGGCCGGGCGCTGGCCCGGGTCGGCGAAGACGTGATCAGCCGTGGGTTGGGCCTGAGGTGCCTGCGAGGCCTGGGCGGGAGAGGCCGCGATGGCGGCTATGAAGAGTGCGGTGGCGACGGCCATGGCGCGCAAGGTTCGCTCCTGGAGAGGGGAGTAGGGGTCCCGTCCGCAACGGGCTGGGCTGTAAAATTGCACATGTCACATGGCTTTTCAATGACTTTGACAGGGACACATCGATTCCGTTTCGTCGCCTGAGGCGGCGCAGGCGCCTGAGGGCCGGTTCCGTCGGCCGGGGCAGCAGAGGGACGACAGCGGAAGTAGTCGCAGGTCCGCCTTGTCGGTGAAGTCGCGCCGCTCGCGTCACGCCGTCTGCTGCCGTGGCGCAGCGGGCGCGCGGCGCGCGCATTCACGCCCCGGTTCCGGTGTGGTGTCCCAGGCGCGGCCGCGATACTGGCCGCCATGGCAGAAACCCCCGACACCACCCCGGCGGCCCCGTTCTCCCGGATCAAGATCCGGACCGGGGCCGTCGTGTTCTGCGGCAACGACGTCGCACTCATCCGCCGAGACCGCTCCGAATCCACCCACTACACCCCGCCCGGCGGCAACGTCGAAGACGGCGAAGACCTCCACCAGGCCCTCGCTCGGGAACTCGCCGAAGAGCTCGACCTCGACATCGGCCAGGCGGACGGCGGCGACCTGATGTGGGTCGTCGACCAGCGGGTCACCCGACCCGGCCTGACCCCGCCGCCGCGCAAGCTCCATCTGATCTACCGCCTGCACATCACCCCCGAAGTCCGCGCCACCCTCGCCGAGACCGAGCAGGACGAACTTCCCGACGGCAGCCATGAGGTCGGCGTCATCGAATGGGTCGACTACCGCACGACCGCCGAGCTGCCGATCTTCCCGCCCATCGGCCCCGCGCTCGCCGCCCTGCCCGACCCCCGCGCCGCAGTCGCCGACGCTGCCCTCGAAGCCGTCACCGACGAGAACTACACCTGGGTCTGAATTCGGGCTGCTGGCGGTTGGGACATCTGGTACGTCGAGGCCGGGAGGCTCGGGCTGGGACCGCTCCCTACGGGGAGCTGCGGAGGCGGAAACGCGGCCCGGCGGCGCAAACTCACGTGAGCGTGCGGCGCCGAGTCTGAGCGTGCCGAGTGGCTGGCCCGGCAGGTCGGGCTGCAGCCGATCGGGCCGGTGGAGGGGGGCTGGTAGCCGGCGGCAGTGCTTCGGCCCCTCGTCGACAGTGGTGCCCATGCGCCCACCGCACGTCAGCCGTCGTGGTCCGGAGGGCGGCGGGACCCGCGATGATGAACGCATGGGGAGCCGAACCGAACAACTGACGCACGCGCTGGAGCGAGCCGGGCTTGAGCGGGTGGGAACCTGGTACGTGGACCGGGGGATGCCGCCGAACTGCGCACGCCGGTTGCTCGCATGGGCGGCGCCGGCGCCGGCCGCCGTGCTGCATCGCACGGCCGCGGAAGCGTTCCGGGCGGAGTGGCGGCGACTGATCGGCGCGGCGGGGCTGGCTGATCGGGACGGGGTCGTGCTCGTCGACGGCGGGCAGGCGGTGTGGGCGTACGTCCGGCTGGACACGGAAGCGGACCCGTACGCACTGCTGGGCGCCGGGGCGGGCGACGGCGACGGGTTCCAGACGATGTCGACGGACGGTGAGACGCTGCTCGCTGTGACCGTGGCGGGGGAGGAACTCCGGCTCTCTGTCCTGGACCGCCTGAGCGAGCGGAACGAGCAGGCGGCGCGCGAGGCCGTACGGGAAACGGCGCAGGAACGCGACGCGGCATGGGCCTCGCTGTTCGAGCCTTTCGAGAAACACGCGACGGTCGAAGAAGCCGCGGCAGCCGAAGAAGCCGCGGCAGCCGAAGAACCCGTGGAAGGCGGACTGTCCGAGCCGCTCCGCCGCGCGTGGGCCTATGGGCTCGCGCGGAACAGGACCGTGCCGGCCCGGCTCCGGCACGGGCTGCTGGGGCTGAACACCTGGAACCCGAACCTGTACAGGGATTTGCCGCCCGAAAGACTTGAGGCGGCCCTCACCCATCCGGAATGGAGGGTGCGCGCGACCTTGGCCGAGGTGCATCCGCATCTCACGGCGGAGCACTGGGAGCGCCTGGTCCTGGGCGAGGAGCTCGAGAAGCACCGCTGGATCCTGGCCCTGCTCGCCGCCGACCGGCGCGCGGAGCTCACCGACGAGACCTGCCGGCAGCTCGCCGCCGACCCGTCCACCCGGGTGCGGCAGGAGGCCGCACGTCTGACCGGCCTGCCCGTGCCGGTCCGCCTCGCCCTGGCGGCGGACCCCGACGGCACCGTACGGGCCACCGCCTGCCCGACGGCCTGGCCGTACCTGGACGACGCGCAGCGCCAGGCGCTCCTGGCCGACCCCGTGGCCGGGGTGCGGACCGCCGCTCGCCGTGCCCACCACCAGCAACACCCGGTCACGAAGGCGGACCTCGACGCGGGTGACCTGCCCGACGACGTCTTGGAAACGTGCCGCCTGGACCGGGAGCCGGCCGAACACCTCGTCCGCCACGGCGACCCCGCCCAGCGCGCCGCTCTCGCCGACAACCCGCACCTGGAGCCGGACCTGGTCGCCCAACTCGCCAGGGACGCGGACGCCCACGTGCGCCACCGGGTAGCCCTGCGCCCCGACCTCACGGAGCAGCAACGGGCTGCGATCGATTTCGAGTTCGACCCGGCCTCGCGATCGCAGCCGCTCCCGTGGGTCACCGCGCTCCACGACGATCCCGACGCCATGCGTCGCCTCGCCGTCTCCGCCCACCCGCTCGTCCGCAGAAGCGTCGCCCGCGCCCCGCACCTCCCGCAGGACGTGGTCGGGAAACTCGCGGCCGACGAAGACCGGGTCGTGCAGCTCTTCCTTGCGGAATCCTGCGAGGACGCGCCCGCCGACATGCTGCTCCGGGTCTGGAAGTGGTGGACCGGCAGCCTCAGCTTTCCCGGTCGCCCGCGCAGCCACCCGAACTTCCCGCGCGAAGGACTCCTGCGGTACGCCGACGACCCGGACCCGCGCATGCGGCAACTCGCACTGGACGACCCCCTGTCGTCCGCCGAGCTCGTGGAACGGTTCAGCCGGGACACGGCCACCGAGGTGCGCTACCGCGCCGCGACCGACCCGCGCCTGACGCCCGCCTCCGCCGTCCGCCTCCTCAGCGACCCCGAGCGACACATCCGGTCCGCCGTGCTCCGCGACCAGCCGCTGCCCGCGTCCCTCCTCGTGGAGATGTTGCGCGACGTGGAAACCGCCGACGATGCCGCGATGAATCCAGCTCTGCCTCGGGACGTTGTCGACCGGATGATCGCGCTCAGCAGTCAGGTTTCCCGGCAATAAGGCGCCGGGGACCGGCAGTTCGCGGAAGCCGTGGCGGCCGGTCGGCCGGCCGTGGGCAGCGCACGACGACCGGGTCACGTCGCCGCCCGCGGGCGATCATCGCCCCGACCGAAGCCGACCCGCAGGCCCCGCCGGCCGGCGCCTGACGCCCTGTCCGTCGCGGCGAGGGGAGAGTCGGTCGGCGGTTTCCGTCGACCGGCATGGCCGCCCCGGTCAGCCGATCGGTGGTGCGAGGTATTCCAGCGCGTAGCCCTCGCCGGAGGGGGTTACGCGGGCGATCCCGGGTGAATCGAGGTGGGCGCCGGCCACGAAGTGGTCCGGCTGGATCAGCCGTTCGAGGAGGGTCGCTCGCGCTGCGCGGGCCTGGGGCTGGTCGCCGTCGAACTCCCAGGCCACGTTCGGCCGATCGAACTGGAGCGTGGGTACGTGAACGGTGTCGCCCCAGACGAGAAGGCGGCCGGCGTCGCTCCTGACCTCGTAGACGGTGTGACCGGGTGTGTGACCCGGTGCCGGGATCGCGGTGGCCCAGTCGTTGATCGCGACCTCCTCCGATACGGGGACGACCCGCTCCCGGATCGGCTCGAGCCGCCCCGTGAACACCGATGTGTCACCCGCGCCGACCCACACGCGTTCGAGTTTGCCGAACGCCTCGGAGCCGTCCGGCGTGATCAGACCGCTCACGTGATCCTCGTGCTTGTGGGTGATGGCCACATCGGTGACGCACGAGCGGTCGATCCCCGCTTCGTCGAGCGCTTCGTAGATCAGTCCCACGGTGGGGTCGTGCCAGACGTCCGACGCACCGGTGTCGATGAGGACCGACCGCGTGCCGTCGGTGACGAAGAAGGCGTTGACCGACAGCCGCAAGTTGTCGCCGGCCAGCGGGACGGCGGCCGGCAGCACATCGAGCGTGCGCCCCTCCTCGTCGCGGAGCCGTGTCGGCGGCATGTCGATGTACCCGTCTCGCAACGAGATCACCTGCAGCTCGCCGAACGCGAACGTGGCGTGGTGCCGGCCACTCGAGATCAAACGCATGGAACCTCCGTCGAGTTGGGCGCACATCACGCGCCTCCGGATAGAAGAGTGCATCTTCTTCAGGAGAAACATTGCGCTGTGGGCAACGAAGTACCCGTCGATCGAGGAGCACGGTGGCCGAGCAAGGCGCAAAGGCGCCCGAACCACAGCACGGTGACGACCTGGCCGGCGCGTTCGGCGGTAACGTGCGGCGGCCCCGGGCGCGGGAGGGGCCGAGATGGTCCTCCACCACCTTCCCGCGCAGGTCTCCACCGGGCTGCTGCCCGCGTATCCGCAGGGTACGGAGAAACAAGTCGTGGTACTCGCAGGCACCGTCACCGTCACCGTCACCGTCGCGATCGGCGGAATCAGCGAACCCTGAGCGCAGGCGACTCCCTGTTCTTCCAGGCCGACGCGGACCACGGCTTCGCCAACCCGACGAACGCCGCCTGCGAATACGTCAAGGTCATCATGCGCAGGCCCTGAGCACCCGCAGAGCTCGCAACCCGGACCGGACCCGGCCTGATCGGGTAGCCCGGCGGGTGCGATGACGTCACGATGAGAGGGAGGGGGCCGACCTCGCAGTCGGCTGCCCACCTCCGGGCAGCCGGGGCAGCGGGTGGTCGAGGCCGCGGCCCCGGCGTGCAGACGTGTGCGGAGAGGACGACCCGATGGACCTGACGGACCCGACGGACGTCGCGTGGGACCTGCTCGTCTCGGGGCAGGCCGATGCCCGGCAGACCGTACTGCTGCTCCCCGGTGGGCTGAACGCCGCCCGGTCGTACGCCGAGGTGATGGCCGAGCCCGCGCTCGCCCACACCCGACTGGTCGCCGCGACGCTGCCTGGCCACTGCGGAACGGCACCACCGGAGGACTTCACGATCGGCACCCTGGTCCGGCACACGGCCCGGCTGGCCGACGAGCAGGCCTGCGACGTGGTGGTGGGATTCAGCATGGGCGCCACGGTCGCGCTCGAGATGGTCGCGACCGGCGCGTTCACCGGCCCGACCGTTTTGGTGGGCAGCAGCATGTCGCCCGCGGACGAACCCGCGTTCTTCCGGGCGATCTGCCGGCTGGGCGACGTCCTCGGCCCCCTTCCCGCCGCCGCCCTGCTGAAGCTCATGGGCCCGGCCTCGAAAGGCATGCGGGTGTCGCCCGAGCGCCGGGCCGAACTGCTCGCCGACCTGCAAGGCAACGATCCCCGCACGGTGCGCCGCATCTTCCGGGCCTACCTGGACTACCTCGGCGGCCATGAGCACACGGCCGCGCGCCTGTGTGCGGCCGGAGTACCGGTCTGGGTCGTGCACGCGGAGAAGGGGGACGGCGGGCTCACCGCCGACGAGCGGCGCACGTTGGAGGCGTGCCCGCATGCGACGGTGGTCACGATCCCCGGCACCAGCTACTTCCTCCCCAACGAGGAGCCGCGACGGATCGCGGAGCTCGTGGTGGATGCGCTGGCCGCCGCGGGACTGGGGCCTCGCTGAGGCCGACTCTTCTCGACGTGCCTGTTGCGTGTGACGGACCTGGCCGGACGGCCGTCGAAACGAGCCCGGTGGGCCGTGAGGCGTGCCCGCTTCCCGGCCCACCGGGCCACGCTCTTATGGCACCTCGGACGCCGGCTGCCGCGGTGTAGCGGGCGATGACGTCGTCCCAGTTGACGAGGTTCCGGAGCTTGGTGACGTAGTCGGGACGGACGGTCTTGTACGGCAGGTAGGAGGGGTGCTCCCAGGCGTCGAAGACCAGCAGCGGGGTGGTGCCCTGGCCGACGTCGCCGTGGCGTTCGTAGACCTGCTCCACCATCAGGCGCTTGCCGAGCGGCCCCCGTGGCTACCGCTTTGCGGCGCCCGCGGCCGGGCTGCGGGTCGCCTCCGTCGTGGCATTCAGGAGGCGGGGCGGCTGCGGTGTCACCCGGAGGTGCAGGGCGGCGAGGAGCAGGCAGAGCGCGGCCATCGTGGACCACAGCGTGGCCGTCCCCGTACGGGCCAGCAGCTGGGTGCCGAGGACGGGGGCGAGCGTCGCGGCGACGCCCCAGCTGGTGCCGAAGACGGCCAGGTACCGGCCGGTTGCGCCGGGCGGTGCGAGGTCGGTGACGAGCGCGTAGATGCGGCCCATGACCAGCAGGTCGCCCAGGCTCCACACGGCGGCCGCGACGAGCAGTGCGGGCAGGGTGCGGGCGAGGGCGTAGCCGGTCAGGCCGGCGGCCAGGAGGAGATGGGCGAGGGCGAGCGCGGCGGGCGTCGTGAGCCTGCTCGTCCAGGGCAGCCGGATCAGCGGCTGCGCGAGCACGGTGGTCGCCGCGGTGGCGGTGAACAGCAGTCCGGCGTCGGCGGCGGGCAGGCCCAGTCGTGTGAGCGCCAGTGGCATGGTCATCACGGTCTGCTGGTTGATCAGCGCGTAGGCGGTTCCGGTGGCCAGAACGCTCAGCAGGGCTCGGTCCCTCAGCGGTCGCACGGTGGTGCGGTCGTGGTCCGCTGCGCGCGGTGCCGGACGGTCATGGGGAAGGGCGAGCCGGATCAGCAGCGCACAGGCCAGGCAGGTGACGGCGTCCGTGACGAAGAGCCATCGCAGGTCCCAGCGGCCGACGAGCGCGGCGAGCAGCCCGGCGCCCATGCCGCCTGCCGCGAGCGCGGCGCTGAACAGGCTGAACGCGCGCACTCGTTGCCGTTCCGGGACGGACTCACCGATGATCGCCTGGCTGGGTGGCTCGTAGAGCTCGAAGGCCAGGCCGAGCAGTACCGCCCCGGTGACCGCCCACGCGAGCGATGTCGAGGCCGCGATCGCCAGCTGCGCCACGGCGCATCCGCAGAGGCCGAGCACGATGGTCGTGCGCCGGCCGATGCCGTCGGCCAGTCGTCCCCCGGCCAGCCGTGAGGGGATGGTCGCGAGCCCGAAGGCGGCGCTGACCAGCCCGGCGGTGGTCAGGCTCGCGCCGTGGTCGGCGGAGATGAGCGCGGTGAGAAAGGGCAGCGAGAAGGCGCCGAGTCGGTTGACGATCCGGGCGAGCAGCAGCAGGCGGACGGTGCGGGGCAGCGGTTCGGAGCGCGGCACAGCGCCTCCCGTCACTGGTCAATCGTCTATTGTCGGTGACGGACACCGTAGGCGGGTGAAAGGTAACTGGTCAAGTGTTGTTCGACAGTCACATGCGTGCCCTGCTCGATGCCTCGGTGGCGCTCGTCAACGCGCTGACCGACGGCCAGGCCCGCGGCCGCCAGTACCTCGCTCCCCAGGGCGCCGAGCGCGTCGGTGCGGTCCGCGCGGCGCTCTCCGCCGGGGCGGACCTCGGACCCGACGACGCCGACCGGCTGGCCGAAACCGCCCGCGCCCTGCGCACCGTGTTCGAAGCCGTGGCCGCCGGCCGCCTCGACGACGCGGCTCCCGCCCTCAACACGCTGCTGTACGAGACCGGCGCCCGCCCCCAGCTCGACCGGGCCCCCGGGGAGCCGTGGCAGGTCCACTTCCACGGCGCGGACGACTCCTACGCCGTCGGCTGGAGCGCCGGCTGCGCCACCGGCCTCGCCATGGCCCTCGGCGGCGACTACTCCGGCCGCCTCGGCGTCTGCGCGGCGCCGCGCTGCGACCGCGTCTACGTGGACACGTCCCGCAACGCCGGCCGCCAGTTCTGCTCGACGGCCTGCCAGAACCGGGTCAAGGCAGCGGCGTTCCGCGCGAGGCGCGCGAGCGACGAGGGGTGAGCGGCCCTCTCTGCGCCGAGGCTGCCGGGACGTCCGCACGGATGTCCGGTCCCGGCCCCGGGGCACGCACCCACGCGAGCCCGGTAGGTACTCCAGCCATAGATCGTGATCTTCAGGTCTGATGCGCGGCTTGTCGGCGGTCACGGCCGGCCTGGGCTCGGGCCAGTGCTCGCGCGGCGGGTCCGACAGCAGCCCCAGCACCAAGGCCCTCACCCGATGCCGGAGTTCAGCCCGCGCGAACCGGCCCGCTCTCCGGGACATCAGGACCTCGCACGCCTCCCGCCGGCGGGCAGGGACTACGCTGTGACTCGCGGACCACCGCATGATCCTCAGTCTGCACACACCGATGATCAACGGTGGCCGCGCCCGCCTTCACCGCCCCTCGGTCACGACGTGCGAAGACGGGGCCGCATCCTTCCGTGTCCCGCACGGGGCACGCAGCGTTCGCCCGCCGTCTCGTGCCAGGAGGACACATGCAACGCGGTGAAGTCTGGTGGGTCGACTTCGAGGAGCGACGCCCGGTCGTGCTGCTCTCGGACGAGGAGCCATCCGGGTTTCAGGCGATGCAGGTCGTTGCGCCGGCGGGCGTCGACATCAGCGGCCTGGGCGTTGAAGTGGCCGTAGGAGCCCCGGAAGGACTGCCCTTCGAAGGCGTGCTGCGGTTCGCGTTCCCGCGTCCAGGCTTCACTCCGTGCACATGGCTGACCGCCGTGGCCCGGGACGACCTGATCGAGCGGGCGGGCGTTTTGTCCTCCGTGAAGCTCAGCGAGGTCGGAGAAGCCCTCCGTGCCGCGGGAGAGCGGAGGGAATGGACCCCGATGACGGCTGCCAGGATCAGCGAGATCAGAGAAGCCCGCCGTCTCGAAGGACTTGGGTAGCGGACGCCTGTGCGGCCCAGCTCGACCTCGTCGACGACTGACCGCCGCCCCCTCTCCGTCGCACTCCAACAAAAGATCATGATCTACGGCTGGAGAACTAGCCGTCCCCACGGCCGTAGCGTTCTCTGCGCCACGACACCTGCTCGGCGGTCATGGACGACGAGATCTTGTGCACGTCGCCGACGAGGTCGTTGCCGCGCCGTCGGTGCCGCCCCCACTCGCGTTCCCGGAGAGCCGTCACGGACACCTGGGACGCCGGCTGCCAGTGCAGGGAGAAGGCCGGGCCATTGGCGTCCGGGACGTCCTCCAGGCGCACGCCGCGGTTCGCCAGCAGATGTCGCAGTTTGTCGAAGCGGAGGTGACGGTCGAAGCGGCCGTATCGCTCGCGAATCGCCTCGTTGACGATGCTGCTGCCCCAGTGCGAGAGCCGATGCACCTGCAGGGAGAAGTGGTGGCCTTCCCACGGGTGGTCGGGTGATTCCCGGAGCCAGAAGAACTCGACCAGTCCGTAGTCGCGCCACATGCTGTGGTCGTCGAGGGAGTTCTCGGCGAAGTCGGAACCCAAGAGGGCGGTGACCTGGTCGGGACCGTCCGTCGGTTTGGCGCCGAGCACCGTTCCGGACGTGACCACGTCGACGTAGAACGCGAGGGAGTGCGGAGTCAGCTGCTCTCTCCTTGACCGGGTTGAGGAAGCCAGGGAAGCCGGGAAGCCGGGAAGCCGGGAAGGCCGACCTCGGCGCATGTGGCGACACGGTGCCGCGAAGATCCGACCGGCAGGCCCTACGCCCGGTTGCGCGGGTGGTCGCGCGCCGTGCGCTCGTTGCCGTGCTTGTAGGCGCCGGTCCAGCGGGCCATCACCAGTTGGGCGTCCCCCGCCTCGACCTCCGCAAGGAACTTCCGGGCACGCGTGCCGCGCAACGTACCGGCCGGACGGCCCTGGTGGGTGATGGTCACGGTGCCGTCAGGGCGGTGGGCGAACACGAATCCGAAGGGTCTTGGCATGGCCGGGATAGTAGGCAGCCGGGCCCGGAATCCGCATCCGCATTTCGCTCAGCGAGCACCGGCGTCGCCGACATGGCCGCCTGCCAGCGCCGCCCGACGGAACGGCGAGACGTACAACTTCGCGAAGAGCCAGTGCCTCGACGGGGGCGGCGGCTGGGTCAGCACCTGGGACTGCAACGGTTCCCCGGCGCAGATCTGGCAGGACATCGCCCTGACGCCGGCTCGGTGGCGGGCCGGCCTCCCTCGACGAGCAGAGTTGGGGGCTGCCCCGAACAGAGTTGGGGGCAGCCCGGACAACGCCTCGATCCGCCACCGACCTCGGGCCGGAGGCTACTCGGCCGGACGGCGTCCCCAGGCCGAGATCAGCGGCGCGAGTGTCAAGTCGAGTTCGCCCGCGTGGATGGCGGCCAGGTGTGCGTCGATCTCGGCGTCGTCGGTCAGGCCGGCCGCGATCAGCTCGCCGCGCACGTGCCGGATGGTCGCCGCCTCCAGCCGGTCACAGGCAAGCCCGCCGACCGGGAACGTGCCCGCCGCGGCGACATCCACCAAGCCGGCCTCACGCAAGGCCCGCGGCAGCGTCCGCCCGTAGCGAAGGTCCGCGCCGCGGCGCACCAGGAGCTCCCGGACCGCGTCGCGCAGCCGGTTGGCCCGCCGCTGCGCAGGGCCGCTTTCGTCGAGGCATGCCAGTGGCTGCAGAGCGGTGTCGGCGTCCTCGATCAGCAGCCAGCCGCCGGGCCGTAGCGCTGCCGCCATCGTGGCCAACGCGCGGGCCCGGTCGGGTACGTGGACCAGCACGAGCCGGGCGTGCACCAGATCGAACGTCCCCGGCTCCGGGGGCGGATCAGCGACGACGTCGTGCTGGCGCACCTCGTACCCGTCGCCTGCCTTCAGCCACGACGGGTTGATGTCCGTGGCCAGCACGTAACCGGTCGGCCCCACGGCCGCCGCGAGCGCCTCGGGGATCCCGGGGCCACCGGCCCCCACCTCCCAGCAGCGCGAGCCGGCCCCGACCCCCAGTCGATCGAAGTGTCCGCGCGTCACACCGTCGAACAGCTCGGCCAACCAGACGAATCGCTCGCCCGCCTCGGCGCGCGCGTTGTCCAGCAGGTACCCGCGGGCGGGAGTGGACGCTCCGCCGGGCGAGTCGGTCCCGCCTGTCGGATCCGGTCGGCCATCGACGTGCGGCGGGCGGGGAGAAGAGGTCATGACTCCATGGTCGACCTTCGCGGGCCACCGGCGCCACGACGACGGGGGAGGGATGTCTCACACACCCGGCGAACTCCTCAGCCCTACATCGCAGTTCGTGCACCGTTATCGTGGCCAATCACCGCACGGGCTCGGCCGGGAGTCGGTGAGCCGAGAGGAGAGCAAAGTGACTGCTGTGACTCGTTTGGTCACTTTCGTGGATCTGGACAAGGCTGCCACGGACGCCGCCCGGCATACGTCGGTGACCGCACGGCTTGAGGCTGTACTCGCTGATGACCGCAGCCTGGTGCTGCTGGACGACCGAGGGTGGAGCTGGACCTCATCGGCTCCGGCGGACACCCTGTCGCACATCTCGGTCGAGGAAGTCGAGAAGGAGGCACGGACGGTGGTCGGGCCGGACGAGCCGATCGGTGGCGAAACACACGAGCAGATGGCGGCGAGCCACTGGAACCTTCTGGCCGGCATCCTCACACGGCAGGGCGTGGACGCGGAAGCGCAGGAGTTGGAGGGGCTTTCGCATGATGTTGTGCTGAGCGAAGACCTGCGAGCGCTGATTCGGGACCGATGAGCATCGGCGCTCTCACGCGGACGCAAGGAATCGCTCCGCTGCTCCCGCGCAAGCTGTGCGGGAGCAACGGAGCGCTTCTTGTCTCCCTCGGGCCGCCCGCTTCGCCACACAGGACCGGCTGAAGGGGCAGCAGCCCGGAGCGGGACCGACGCCGTCGTGCGTACGGTCCCGTTGAGGGTTACCTGGCGAAGCCGTAGTCCAGCAGCTTCTTCACGTCGGCCGCCCGGTTCGCCTCGCTCGGCGCACCGAGTACCGCACCGATGACCGTCTTGCTACCGCGGGTGGCCGCGAAGACGAGGCAGTACTTCGCCTGCGGCCCTGAACCGGTCTTCACGCCGATCGCTCCGCTGTACGTGCTGAGGAGCTTGTTGGTGTTGGTCCACGACATGTACCGGTAACCACCGGTCTTGGTCGTCACCTTCTGGCTCGTCGTCTTCGTCTTGACGATGGTGCGGAACGTGGAGTTCTTCATCGCGCTGCTCGCGATCTTCGTCAGATCACGAGGGGTCGAGTAGTTCGACCCGTTGCCTATCCCGTCGAACGAGTCGAAGTGCGTGTTCGTCAGGCCCAGCCTCCTGGCCTCGGAGTTCATCTTTCCGATGAACGACTTCACCCGGTCCGCCCGCGTGGAGCCGGTTCCGAACTTGTCGGCCAGCGCGTAGGCGGCGTCACACCCTGACGGCAGCATGAGGCCGTAGAGGAGCTGCCGGACCGTCACCTTGTCCCCGACGATGAGGTGTGCCGATGAGGCGTTGTTGGAGACGATGTAGTCGCTGTAGGCCTTCTGGATCGTGACCTTGGCGTCGAGGTTGAGGTTCGTCTGGGCCAGCACCACCTTCGCCGTCATGATCTTCGTGGTGGAACCGGTCGACCGGCGGCTGTCCGCGGCCTTCCCGAACAGCGTCGTGCCCGTCCCGTCGTTCATGACGAAGCCGCCCGGAGCGGTGATGGACGGGGCGGGCGGCGTCGCGGCCTGCGCCTGCCCGGCGAAGAGGCCGCCGGCCAGTACGGCCGAGGTCGTGACCGCGACGGTCACGGCACGGCGCACACCCAGTGTCGTAGTTATCAAAATGCTCTGCCCTTGGTAGGAGTCGCTGTCGTACGGGTCCGCCGGGCCCGCACAAGCCTTGCGCGGGCGGCGAAGGCGAGCCGACCGGGTTCTGCCGGTCGGTGCCCGTGCCTGGCGTCGGGCCCGGCGCACAGAAGACGTACGAGGAGGCTCAACGGATGTACGGCTGGGCCGTGATCTTCCTCGCATTCCGACGCGCCCGGCAGCCAGACGACGGCTGCCGACCCGGCGGGGTGCCCACAGCCGGACGGGACGACGGGCACGGAGCGCTCTACCGATGGGACGTGTGGGCCGCGGCCCACCGCATCGGCGGCGGATGCTCGGACGCCGGCTTCGGAGGACCGTGTCCGACGGTCCGTGGGACAGCGCGCGCCGAACGGCGCGAAGCGCCCCCGCTCTGCCGCCGCCTGGGCCCCGACCTCGTCCCACGGCTGCCACGGCGGCCCGTACGGTTCGCGATCGACGGCGTAGGACCCTGCCTCCAGCAGCGGCGGGTGCAGCGTCTCCCAGTGGGTGTCGGCCAGGTGGATCGGCAATGCCACCTTCGACACCGTCGCCGTCAGGACCGCACCGCAGCCCGCACACCGCAGCAAGGGGTTTTCAGCGAGTGAGGCGTTCCCGCCCGCCGGGGTTGGACCAGTCGGGTTGACCCCGGCGGGCACCATGCCACAAACGCCCGGCTCATCGTCCCGCTCCGCCTACGGTGGTGTTCCTCGGCCGCTGCGGAGGTGGGTGCTGAATGGATCCGATCGTGATGGCCGCGGGAACGGCGCTGGTTTCCGCCATGGCCACCAGCGCGTGGGCGGAGGCCCGTGACGCGGTCGTCGCGCTGTGGCGCCGGGTGCACCCGGAACGGGCCGAACAGGTCCGCGTGGATCTCGAAGCGGTCCGGGTCGACGTGCTGGAGGCGCGCCGGACGAGCGACCACGCGGCTGAGGAGGCGCTGGTCGGCACCTGGCGGACCGAACTGCAACGACTGGTCCGTGCAGACCCGTCGCTGGCGGCCGACGTACGGCGGCTGCTGGACGAGCGGCTCGCTCCGGCTCTGCCCAGAGAGGAGCGGACGCGGATCGGGAAGCTGGTGATGAGCGCCGAAGCGTCCGGGCACGCACGCGTGTACCAGGCGGGCCGGGACCAGCACATCACCGGACAGGACTGAGCCCCGGACATGGCTGAGCCCCCGGACCCGACTGAGCCCCCGGAGCCGACCGGTCCCGAGGACGGCGAGCCGGGCCTCCACGCCTGGGGCGCCGACCGCAGCCGCATCTTCCAGGCGGCCCGCGACCAGTACGTGGCCGAGCGGGACTTGCACGTCCACTACGAGGACGGGGTACGTCGGACCCGGCGGACCGTCGGGGGCGGGGCCGCGTCGCAGGGTGCGCAATGCCCGTATCCGGGACTCGCGCCCTTCGGCGCCGAACAGGCGCGCTGGTTCTTCGGCCGGGACCGGCCGACCGCACAGCTGCTGATCCAGGTCGACCAGCGCCTGTTCACCGGCGGACCCCTCGTGGTGACCGCCCCTTCCGGGGCCGGCAAGTCCTCCCTCCTGCGGGCAGGCCTGCTACCGGCGATCCGTCACGGTGCGCTGCCCGTCGAGGGCTCCGCCGACTGGCCCCAGGTGCTGATCACCCCTACCGCACAGCCGATGGCCGCACTGGTCGCGGGCGTGGAGGAGAGTACGGGGCTGAGCCTGCGGGACGTCGGGGCCGCCGCGAGCTCCGCGGCGGGATCCCTACGGCTCCGCGCGGCGTTGAACGGCGTGGCCGGTGCCCAAGGCGGACGGCTGGTGGTGGTCGTCGACCAGCTGGAGGAACTGTTCACCCTGGGGGCCGACGAACGGGAGCAGCACGCCTTCCTCGACCTGCTCGCCGCGCTGGCGGAGGTCGGGCCCGGCGGGCAGGGCCCCGACGCGGTGGTCGTGTACGGGCTGCGCTCCGACTTCTACACCCCTTGCGCCGGCTTCCCCCAACTGCGCGACGCCCTGCGACACGGCCAGTTGCTGCTCGGACCGATGACGCGGGACGAACTGCGGGAGGCGATCCAGTTCCCGGCCCGGGATGTAGGACTGGAGGTGGAGCCCGGCCTCGTCGAACTCCTGCTGCGCGACCTCGGGGCGGACGCGTACGGTGCGGACGTGGCGGAGAGCGCCGGCCCTCCGGGAGACCCGACGGCGAAGACCGACCGGACCGAGGCACCCGAGCCACCCGGGTCACCGGAGCCACCCGGGTCACCCGAGCCACCCGGGTCACCCGAGCCACCTGGGTCACCCGAGCTGTCCGGGGCCTCCGAGGCCTCGGAAGCCGGCGCCTACGAGGTCGGGCGGCTGCCGTATCTGGCCCACGCCCTGCGCGCCACCTGGCAGCAGCGGCACGGCCACACCCTGACCGTCGACGGCTACCGGGCCACCGGCGGCATCCACCAGGCCATCGCGACCACCGCCGAACGGCTCTTCGGATCCCTGGGCCCCGAGGAGCAGCAGGCCGCACGAACCCTCTTCCTGCGCCTGGTGAGGGTCGGCGAAGGCACCCAGGACACCCGCCGCCGGCTGCCCCGCACCGCCCTGGCGGACATCGGCGCCGACCCCGACACCGTCACCACGGTCCTCGACGCCTACACCCGCGGACGCCTGCTGACCCAGCGTCAGGACACCGTCGAGATCAGCCACGAGGCCCTGCTGCGCGCCTGGCCCCGCCTGCGCCACTGGATCGACGCGGACCGGACCGGCCTGCTGATCCGGCAGCAACTCGAACAGGCCGCCGCCGAATGGGCCGGCGCCGGCCGCGACCCGGGCCTGCTCTACCGCGGCATCCGCCTGCAGGCGGCCCGTGACTGGGCCGACCGACCAAATGACGACCACCGCCCGAGCCCTGCCGCAGCCGCGTTCCTGGCCGCGTCGACCCGGAACGCACGGCGCTCCACGCGGGTCCGGCACATGGTGATCGCCGGTCTGACGGCGCTGGTACTCATCGCCACCGCCGCGGCCGTGGTGGCCCTGCAACAGCGTTCCACCGCGAGGGACCGGCAGCGGGTCGCCACCGCACGGCAGCTCCTCGCCCAGGCCGACGCGGCCCTGGAGACCGATCCCCGCACCGCCCTGCGCCTCGGCATTGCCGCCCACCGGCTCCATCCCGACGCGGACACCTACGCGGCGCTGCAGAGGACGCTCACCACGACGGCGTACGCCGGCCGGCTCGTCGGAAACAACAGCCAGGTCAGCGGGATCACGTACTCCCACAGCGGCCGGTACCTGGCGGCCGCCTTCGCACAGGGCGGCGTCATCCTCTGGGACCTGACCGACCCATTGCGCCCCCGCCGGCTCGGGGAACGCCTGGCCATCCCGGGAGCTGACGGGGCCGATACGGTCGCGTTCTCGGCGGACGACCGCCGGCTCGCCGCGGCCGACTACGGGGGAGGCGCCGCGATCTGGGATCTGACCGACCCGCGGCACCCTCGCCGGACGGGCGCCCTGCCCGCCGCGGACGACCCGGACGCGGGGGTGAACGCCTGGCTCTCGCCGGACGGCACCATGCTCCTCCGGTCGGGCAAGGCCGCACCAGCACTGCAGCTGTGGAATCTGACCGACCCGGCCCGGATCCGTCCGTACGGACCGCCGGTCGCGGTCTACCCCGAACCGGTCGCCGCGCTCGGCTTCTCCGCGGACGGCACCGTGATGGCCGCCGCCCCCGGCACCACGAAGGACAACCCCGTCACGCTCTGGGACATGCGGCGGCCCGAGACGCCTCGGCCGCTCGGCCGGATCGCTCCCGCCGAGTTCGACGCCGTACACAGGCTCTCGTTCTCCGCCGACGGCAAGACACTGGCGGTCAGCGGATTCCGCTACGGCCCCACGCTGTGGAACGTGAGCGACCCGCTCCATCCGCGTCCGGCAGGCCGACTCGACCAGGCCACATTCGGCGCGAGGGCGACGTTCGCGCCCTGGGGAGCCGTTCTGGCCACCACGGGGGACCGGGACAGCGGGCTGCAGCTGTGGGACGTCCGGCACAGCGCCTATCCCCGCCAGATCGACCGCCTGACCGCCGGCCGGGACGACTTCAGCATGGCCTTCGCCCCGGACGGCCGAGGGGCGGCGAGCGGCGACGGCGCCGGAGTGATCACCCTGTGGAACATCGAACGCGCCGGTCACCCGCGGCCCTTCGGCCCGCCAGTCGTCGCCGGCACGGGAAGGCTTCCGGAGATCTCGGCCTTGGACATCTGCACGGACGGCACGATGCTCGCAACCGGCAGCCGGGACGGCACGGTCGTCCTGTGGGAGATCGCCGACCGCGCCCGGCCACGCCGGCTCGGCACGCTCACCGGACACGCCGGACACCAGGTGACCGCTGTCTCCTTCGCCCCTGACGGCCGGACGCTGGCCACGGCGGACGCGGAGGGCAGCGTCCTGCTGTGGGACCTGACCGACCGCGCCCGTCCCCGGCGCCTGGCACCCCCGCTCACCGGCTCGCCGGGCGCCGTCCGGTCACTGGTGTTCTCGGCCGACGGCAGGACGCTCGTGGTCGGCGCTGACGAGGCGACGGACTTCTGGGACGTGGCGGACAGAGGCACGCCGCACCACAGGGCGAAGGTACTCGAACGCCAGAGCGTGCTGGGGGTCTGGCGGGTCCTCGACGGTCGCCTGCTGGCTCTCCTCGCCGGGTCGGGAGCCGGATCGGCGACGCGCAGCCCCGATCCCGAGCCGACCGTCACCTTCTCCGACAGCGAAGGCGTGCTGCTGCCGGTTCCTTCGGGCGAGCCGAGCGCCACCGACCCCTTCGGCTTCCCCGACCCCGGTGACCCCAACGGCGCCCGGCTGTGGGACATCACCGATCCTGCCCACCCCCGTCAACTGGGGCAGGCACTCCAGGGCCACGAAGAGGCGGTGACGCGGGCAGCCATGTCCCCGGCGGGCGACCTGCTGATCACCAGCGACGCGGCGGGGACCGCCCTCCTCTGGAACCTCGAGGACCCGGATCACCCCCGGGGCCTGGGCGATCCGCTCACCCCGCCAGGGACCGGCGGGCCGCTCGCCGTGGCCTTCGCGCCCTCGGCCGGCCTCCTGGCGACCAGTGGAAGCGGCGTGAGCGCACTGCTCTGGGACCTCGGCGACCGGGCCCGGCCCCGGCAGCTCGGAACGGCCCTTGCGGCGAACCTCGAGGCCGTCGAGCTGGCGGAGTTCTCCGCCGACGGAAAGCTCCTCGCGACCGCCGACAGCGGCGGGGGCGTCGTCCTCTGGGACCTCGGACCCACCTATGACCTGCGCGAGCACCTCGACCGGACGGCTTGTCTGGTTGCCGGCGGCGGGCTGGAGCGCGCCGAATGGACCCGCTACCTGTCCACTCCCGGCTACCGCGACACCTGCCCGACTGACGGCCCGCTCCGGGGACGCCCGCCCGTCGTCACGGATGGGCTCCACCTGCACCGCGGCTACCAGCCGCTCGCCTGACCGACCGGTCGTGAGACTGCCGGGTCGATCCACAGAACTGACGATCCGTCGTTCGCTGCCCGTCGTCCGCAGCTGAGACCACCTTCCGGCCCGCCGGCCGCCCAGCGGGGATCACTCACCGCGCGCTCGTCACTGAACGTGAGTCAGAGCCACGTCTCACCGACCGAGTGTGAATGACGCCTGCTCTTGCCACTTCAAGCCGTAAGCCGTACTGCCCCGGGCAGGGGCGACACCATGTGGTGTCACGGCAGATGACAGCACCATTGCCGTCAGGTGGCCGGGACGGGTGCGGCGTAGAGGACGAGGTTGTCGGCGTAGCGACCGGCGGCGGAGTCGTAGTCGCCGGAGCAGGTGAGCAGGGCGAGGCGAGGCGCACCGTTCGCGGAGAAGAGGTCGGCTGGAAGCTCGCTACGAGGGTAGGTGCGGCGCGCCGTGATCCGGTACGGGTGGATGCGGCCGTCTGCTCCCGTCACCTCGGCGCGAGTTCCGAGCTCGAGGTTGTGGAGTTCCGCGAAGGCGCCGAGTCCCGCCTCGGTATCGACGTGTCCGGCGAGCAGGACGGTACCTCCGGCTGATCCGGGAGCCGCGCCCAAGGGCCACCAGCCGACCTGGTTGCCGTCCTCGGGCAGCGAGAGGTCTCCTTCGCGTGTGGCGGCCACGGCGCTGACGGCGGCGTGCAGCCGGTGAGGCCCGCCGACGTCAACGGCCACCGGCGGTGAGTACGGGGGCATCCGTGCGTAAGCCGAGGGGCGGCGGGCAGAGGTCCCTCGTTCTCCAAAGGCCGCGAGACGTCGAGGAGTACCCAGCCCGCCACCACCAGCACCGTGCCGGCGCCGAACGCGGTCACGGCGCCGGCACGGTGAGCTCGCGACATGTCCGGTCAGCTCCTGCCGCTAACGCGGCGGCGGGCTCGTACGGTCCACCATCCGTCGCCGGCCGCGAGCAGGAGCCCGCCGGCGACAGCCGCAGTCCCGATCACTTCACGGTTGTGGGCGGCGGCTGCGAGCTGCCTGCCGCCCGCGTGAACGGTCTTGGGAGCTTTCACGGCGTGGCAGGTGCCGCCGCCCGCGCAGGAGCCGCTCGTGCACTTCTCCGACGGCGTCCACAAGGTCCGCCTCGGCGTCTCGCGCCCGGTGCGGCCGACAGCGAGGAGACAGAGATGAATCCGGTGCTCGTGGCGCGGGCCCAGGGACTGTTCAACCTGGTCGGCGGCGGCTGGCCGCTGCTGCACCTGCGCAGCTTCGAGTGGGTCTTCGGAACCAAGTCCGAGGAATGGCTTCAGCACACGACGGCCGGGCTGCTGGCCACGGCAGGCTGGAGCATGCTGTTCACCCCGGACACATCCGGCGCGGCGCGCCAGTCCCGCCGCACGGGCCTGGGGACGGCCGCGACCCTGCTGACCGTCGACCTGGTGTACGTGCCGATGGGCCGGATCCGCCCGACCTATCTGCTGGACGCGGCGATGCAGGCCGGATGGCTGCTGGCATGGCGCCGGTGCGGCCGACTCGGGCGCGGAGCGGGCGCATGAGCCGGGCCGCCGCGGCCCCAAAGCGGTGTCCTCTCCGAACCACGCGGTCACGGGCTCGGGCCATGTCGATCGTGGTGACGGCAGGGCAGCGCGGGGACCCGCCGCAGTAATCCATGGGCAGACGGTACTCAATGCCACGGACAGGGATGTTCCAGCTGCGCCGTCGTGCGCCAGCCGCGACGCGACATCAGCTCGACGCAGGTGGCGGTCCCGCCCTGTTGTCCCTGCCGTGGAGGGGCTGCCCTATCCCAGAGCGGCGTTCTGGTTGTCCAGCAGGTCGAGCAGGAGCTCACGGTGGAGGGCGGCGACCGGTTCGAGCAGATCGGGGTGGCGCAGCAGGGGCGCGGCGTCACGTTCGTGGTCGCCGGGGCGGGTGAGTCGGGTGACCTCGCCGGCCTGGCCGCGGTCGACGAGATGGTGGGCGTCGACGGCGAGGCCAGGGTCCGCGAGGAGGCAGGCAGCCCAGCTGATGACGGTTTCGTCCACCCAGGTCCGCCAGCCGGCGTCGATGCCGTCGTCCCCGTGATCGTCCCCGTGATCGGCGCCCGCCAGCCAGTCCAGCCGGGCGCTACCGCCAGGGCCGAGGAGATGCAGCAGCTGCGCGTCGAGCGGCGTCGGATACCGCAGGGCCGCCGCAAGGGCGACGGCCTGCCGGGCCTGGGCCTCGGCCAGAGCCCGACTGAACGCGCCCGGGGCGGGTGGGAAGGCGGTCAGCAACCAGCGCGTGCCGGCGGCTATGACAGGTGCGAGATCGGCGGACACAGCGGCTTCCTCGGGGGGCGTGCTCGCCCTGGCCCGTGCCGGGTCCGCGAGCTGCGGCGCGAAGCTGCGCCGCTCCGCTCGTGGGCGACCACAGTAGCCGCAAGAGACGGGCGCGCGGCATGACGCACGTCACCGTTCGCTCCGGGGCGGCAGGCTCGGACGTGTGCGTACGGGCCCGCCGCCCCGGGGTGGGTTCAGGACTTGCCGCGGCCGGTCACGAAGTCGCGCGCCCGGTCCACCAGGCCCGCGCCGGGCGCGAGGAGCTTGCTCGGCATGGGGCTGCTCGGCGAGGCAGGGTGCGGGCGGGTGGGCGCCATGGCCTTGGCGCGCCGGATCTTGTCACCGAGATCGTCCAGCTGTTCGGCGGTACAGGCTCGCTTCAGCATCGGGAAGAGGTTGCTCTCCTCGTCCTGGACGTGGGCAGAGACCTCTTGCATGAGCTGCCGCAGGAGCGGGTTCAGCTGCGCGTCGTCGGTGTCCATCTTCTCCAGCCGCTTGAGCATCTTCTCGACGCGGCTGTGGTCCTCGATCTCCTTGTCCGCCATCGGCCCGCCGCCCTCGACGTGCTTGCGTACCGCCGGGTAGAGGTACTGCTCCTCTGCGACCGAGTGCCGCACCAGCTCGATGGTGATCTCGTCGATGAGATCGCGCAGCTCCTGCCCGGCGCCGGTCATGGTCTCCATGCGGCTGAACATCTCCTCCACCTCCCGGTGGTCGGCCATCAGCTCGTCGATCACATTTCCGCCGTGTCCCATGTCGCCTCCATGCGTGTTCGGGTCGGGCCGCTTAGGCCCGAGAGGATCGGTTCCCCGCCCTACCCGCGGGCGCCCGGGCGTACGGGGCGTGTCACTCGCTTGGAGGAGGCGGTCGCCCGGGGGTGCTCCTCCGGGGGCGGTCGTCGCCTGGAGGCGGTCGGGGGCGGTCGCCTGGAGGCGGTCGCCTGGGCGGTGGCTCACTGCCGCTCGGTTCTGCTGGCCAGCAGCCGTCCGAGGGGCCAGGTCGTGATCAGCCGGTCCGCTCCCAGACCGATGCGCGCGGCACGCGCGTAGCCGGAGCTCTGCCAGTGCAGCTGCTCGGGGGCGTGGGCGTCGGTGTCCACGGCGAACCGGCAGCCTGCGGCGGCTGCCTGCATGAGCAGCTCGTCCGGGGGATCGCGGCGTTCGGGCCGGCAATTGATCTCCACGGCGGTGCCGGCCGCCGCGCACGCGGCGAAGACGGCCTCGGCGTCGAAGCGGGACTGCGGGCGCCCCCGGCCGGTGATGATCCGCCCCGTGCAGTGACCCAGGACGTCGACGTGCGGGTTGCGCACCGCCGCCAGCAGTCGGGCGGTCATCGGCTCGGGCTCCGAGCGGAGCTTGGAGTGTACGGATGCCACGACGATGTCGAGCCGTCCGAGCAGGTCCTCGTCCTGGTCCAGTGAGCCGTCTTCGAGGATGTCGCACTCGATGCCGGTCAGCAGTCGGAAGTCCGAGCCCATCGTGGAGTTCACAGCGGCCACGGCCTGTAGTTGGCTCTCGAGCCGGTCGGGGCTCAGCCCGTGGGCGATCGTCAGCCGCGGCGAGTGATCGGTCAGAACGGCCCACTGGTGGCCCAGGGCGCGGGCCGCGTCAGCCATGTCTTCGAGCGGGCTGCCGCCGTCCGACCAGTCGGAGTGCAGGTGGCAGTCACCGGTGCTCGCAGCCGCCAGATCCCAGCCGGCTCGGGCGTCCGGACCTGCTTCGGCCTGCAGGCGGGCGAGGTAGCTGGGCACTGCCCCGGTGGAGGCCTGGGAGATCACCTCGGCGGTCACCGGGCCCACCCCGTGCAGTCGTCTGGCCTGTGCGGCCTCCATCGGGCCCGGCTGCAGGTCGCGGACGGCGTCGGCCGCCGTGTGGAAGGCCCGCACCCGGTACGGCGAGGCTCCTCGCCACTCGAGGAGGAAGGCGATCTGACGCAGGGCTTGGTCAGGGGTCACGGCAGGAGAGTTCCGCCGGTGGCGTCGACGATCTCGCCGGTGATGTACGAAGCCCGGGCGGAGCCGAGGAAGACATGAGCGGATGCCGTTGCCGTCGGCCGGGCCGGCCGGCCCAGGGGCGACTGTCCGCCGAGCTTCGTCGGGTGGGGCATCGTCGCTGGGATCAGCGGGACCCGGACCGGTCCGGGCGCGATGACGTCGACCGGGATACCGCGCTCGGCGAGCATCTGGGCGAGGCTTCGGGCGAAGCAAGTGATCGCGGACTTGATCATGGCGCAGCCAAGGACGTGCGGGCTGCGCTGGTGGCCCTGCACCGAGGCGGAGCCGATCACGGAGGCGCCGCGCGGCATGGGGTGCAGTGACGCCTTGGTGCGCCAGAGCATCGCGGGGTCGTCACGGGTGTTGGACTCGACTTCGTCGGCGGCCGGGACCGGCACGCCGAGGGCGGCGACGTGGGCACCGCGGTCAGGCTGGGGAGGGTTGTGCAGGTCGTGGAGTGCAGGCATCAGGGGCTTGCGGAGCCGCCGCGGTTCGTAGACGAGCTCCGCCGGGTGCTGCGGGCTCTGTACGTCGAACCGGAGGTGGAAGGGGAAGCGGAAGTGGTAGAAGTCGAAGCTGGCCGGATCGTGCATCACCGGGGGCCGCCAACGCTGCGAGCGGTTGGAAGCTCCATTGGGCCGCGGGTCCGGCAGCGACAGCAGCACGGCGCTGTCGGACCTGTCCGCAGCATGCGCATGCCGAACGCAGACGTGCCCGACGGACGCAGATGGTCCCGTCCGACGCGGCATGCGTCTCCTCGCTGTCTGCGCCCGCGGAGCGTGGCCGGCTGACGATGGCGTAGCGACACGCCCGGACGCCTTCGTCGAGCGGAACACGTTCGTGACCTGCTCATTCGCTGCCTGGAGGTCCATAACCAACATTGCCTTTCGTGCGAATCGCCTGGATTCGCACGGTGCCTGATGTCGTGGTGAACGGCACGTACCCGGGAGGGCGGCAACCACACCCTTCGCCCCGGCCTCACCCTGACACAAGCGCTGTCCAGTGCGCTGTACGGCTCGCCTCCGCGCATCGGTCGGGCCGATGGAGCCCCACTCGACCCAGCAAAGAAGCGCGGCCTCTGCCCACTCGGCCTCGCCGGACGCGCGGGGCTGTCAAGCGCGATGCGGCGGCGCGACCCGGCCGCTGGGCCGGGCAGCGTCCGCCACGCACATCATCCGCTGGATCCGGTGGACGATGTCTACGTCCCGTCCGGCGATCACTGCCGGGCCGGCGCTGAGTAGGCAACCGCCCGGAGATGAGTGGTTGTACCCATGCCCGGGGGCGCCCCCGGACGCGATCATGGAGTCACCGCGACAGAAGGAGCCGACCATGGACCCCGACACATACACGAGGCTCTATGGCCCCGGCCGCTCGGCGTCGCACCGCCGCGGGAGCGGCGTCGCCCTGGTGGCGGGTGTGCTGTGGGCGGTTTCTCTGCTGCTCTTGGGGTGCCTGGGGTTCCTGGCGATGTGGGCAGAGGCCGACAGAGGGCCGACCGAGGGGATCCAGCTCCGCTGGGTGCTGACCTGCCTCGCCACGCAGCCGTACCGATCGGCCTGCTCTGCACGCCGATGGTCCGTCGCTTGTCTGTCCCGGCCCGCATGCTCGTCACCGGCCTCGCGATGTGTTTGATCGCGGTCGCCCTTGCGATCCGGCTGGCCTAAGAACTATGCGACCGTCGGTCATTACCCAGGACGGACGGGTTCGCTCGGACACCGATGGCGGCCGCGAGCGCGGTACCGGCGACCGGCCGATGGGGGGGTACCTCAGTGCAGCAGGCGGTTCCCTGAAAATCCCCGGACATCCGCACCAGGACGTCCGGGGCCGTGAAACAGTCGCCGGACACGGTCCCCCCGCTGAGGCGAAGGCGCCGGGCACGCCTGGTGGGCGTCCGACCCCTCGGAGTCGTCTGGAGACCGCCTGGCACGGGTCGGAGGGTCAACAACCGTCCGGGACCCGAGCGGCTGTGGCGGGGCCGAGCTGGACGGGGCGCCAGCCCTCCGATCCGTTGCATCCACTCTTCGCCCTCTCGCCCCGGATGCCGCCGAACAGCCGCGCCTTTGGTCCACGGGAGCGGCGGGCTTCCTCGCAACGAGCCTGCACAAGCCGCCGCAAGGGAGGAGCGTGCGGTGCAGCTTGTAGTAGTCGCGAGCCCACTTCGCGAGGTCGGCGCCGCGGCCGGTCAGAGTGACAGGAGCGGGTGCGGAGCTCACGTCCCCGGCAGCGCCCGGGGCGAGCGGCCGGACAGACCCCGGACCTGCGGCACCTCGATGCCCCGGGAGTACGGGCAGGCCGACTGCGGCTGCGCCCCAAGAGAGCTGGTTCCCGTGTTTCGCCCGGAATCAGCCCTGGAAGGTCCGCTCATTCAGCACATCGAGGTTGCGAAACACCGGCGGCCCATCGCACAGCGCCGCGACCTGGGCCGCGAACTCCGCCGTCTCCGGGCGCTCGGAATTTTCCATCGCCTCCTCATACGACGGGAACTCCACGATGTTCAGATAGACGTTGTCCGCGTCACGGTCACGGACCTGCAGGGCCCGCGTCGCCACGCGGTTCCCCGCGTTCTTCTCGACCCAGCTGTCCAGCAAGGTATTGAACTCATCGATGCGACGGGTCTTGTACTCGATAATCTGAACGAACTTCACGACCGAGCCTCCTCAATCCGCCGGCACGTCAGCCGGCTGCCCCTCCAGCGTCTGGCCGACGAGGTCCCTAGGCATGTCGCCTCGCCGAGACCCCGGCCGGCGCTCACCCACCTGGTTCACCCGCACCGGCTCGGGCAAGCGTGCCAACGTCTTCAGCGGGGGGAGAGAGACCAGCAGCGACCCGACCCACATCGACTCAGATGCCACGGCGGCGCCCGTGGCAAGTGCTGCGTCTGGCTCACTTTCCAGGGAGTGCTGGTGTGATGCCAGCCACCCGAGTCCCCCTGGGTCGGATGATCCGATCGGGCCGGGTTCTAAACGGCGTACGAGTAACGGCAGTTGGGCACCCCGTCCGGCCGCACGATAGGGTGATCAAGAGCCGTGACGGCTCCGGCCGCGCTCATCCGTTCGCACCGGCCACACACACCACGCACGGGGGGAAATGACCATGCTCAAGCACGCCACACGCATACTCGCCGCACTTTCTATGACGGCTGCCGCCCTCGGCACCGGAGCCACTCAGGCCAGCGCGCAGTCCTCGCCCACGGGCGACATCTGCTACCAGGCGCACGTGCAGAACATCGGTTGGATGGACTGGAAGTGCGACGGTGAATGGGCCGGCACCCGAGAGCAGGCGCTGAACATCGAAGCGGTCCGCATCCACGTCAACGCACCTAGCGACGTCTTCAAGGTCTGCGCCAAGGCCCATCGGTCCAACTACGGATGGGACGACCACTACGAGTGCGCCAGCAATGGTCACGAGATCCAGATCGGCACCACCGGAACCATCGGGTACTACAACCCGATGGAAGCCATGCGGGTCTACTTCGACACGACCCCGGACAGGCCGGACGGCAACGCCTACGTCAGGAACATCGGCTGGCTGCCCGGCCCCAGCTACTTCGTGAACAACTGGCTGGTCATGGAGATCGGCACCACGGGTCGCGGCCTTCCCATGGAGACGTTCTGGATCAAGGAAGTCTCGTGATCCGAGCCAGCAGCCGCCGCCGACCTCATTGTCATCGGCCACCAACACCAGCAGTCGAACCCAGCGTCGCCGCACCCGAGACCGGCTGATCTCCCTGCTGCCTGACACGACGGCCCGCCGCCCGAAGGACGGCGGGCCGTCCCCATGGCCGTGGTCGGTCCCGTGGTGCTCGGCCGCTCGCTTGCCTGCGTGGCGCAGGGTGACGTAGATCAGGATGGCAAACGCGGCTATGGCAGTGCAGGTGCGGGCATCGTTGAACAGTTCCCAACGGCTCAGCATCCATCGCCACGTCCAACGCCTTTGTCAGGACCTCTTGGACGATGTCTTGATTGGTGTCGGCTCATCGGAGGCCTGCCGCGTTACAGCTGATACCAGTCGTCGCCGCCGGCTCGGAGCGAACGGCCGAGGTAGTCCTGCAGGTTGTTGGCGACCCATCGACGACTGTCGCTCTCGTGCTCCCAGACGAAGATGTCGGGATGCTCGGGCTTCTGCACGAAGGCGAACTGGTCGCCGCCTCCGTTGTCCCCGAAGAAGAGGAGGGGGTCGAACGTCATGTACATCTGCGCGAACGTCTGGTCGGACCAGAAGAGCAGGTTGCTCTCCACGATCTGATCGATGGGCCAGACGGTGTCCACGTGAGTGTGTCCGATTACCCCGTTGCTTTCGAGGAGCAATTGACGAAGCTCTGTCGGCAGCGCTCGCCTGAGTCGCCTCTCCGCCGCGACGAGATCGGATACCTGGGCCGGTTCCCGGAAGCCCACGCCGGGAAAGACCGCTGTCGCTGCCTGTCTCCACATAATCCGGAGCTTAGCCAGCCACCGGAGGGCGCCTGCACTGCACCGGCGGTAGCAGATGAGCATGCCGGCGATGCCGACGAAGGCCAGGAAGTGTTCGGCCTTACGCTCGTAGCGTCGGTGCAGGCGACGCCACCCGTTCAGCCAGGACATCGTGCGCTTAACCACCCCGCGGTGCCGGCCCAGACGGCCGGGCGGCTCGATGCCTCGCCGGGCGATGCACGGCACGATCTGTCGGCGCCGTAGCCGTCCACGCATGTGGTCGAAGTCGTAACCCTTGTCCACGTGCAGCTTGGCCGGGCGGCGACGCCGAGGGCCAAACGGGACCGGATCGGCGGGATGCCACCACCGAGAACACCCGTCGCTCAGGACCGGCGCCATCGTCGCCCGCATCGTCGCCCGCGAGGCCGGGTGCGACTTCGAGTGCGTGAACCCGACGCGTTCTCGGGCCCATACGTCATACAACAGGCCCCGGCAGTCGGCCTGAGCCGCGGGGCCGTGTGCCGGGGGCCGCGTCGAGGGCGCGGCCCGCTGGGGCAACCGGGCAGCTCCACAGACATCGGCCAGCGACGCCGGCGTAGTCCTGTCTTCCACCAGCAGCCCGGCCGACGACATCCCTCATGACACCGTGATGCGGCGCAGTGCGGCAGCCAGCAGTCGAACCGCGTTCTCGGCGTCGGTGAGCAGGGCCGGCGCCGGGTGCGTGGTCCCGAAGGAGGGCGGCTCGTCAGCGGGAAGCGCCCGCCAGCTGAGAATCGGTGACAACGCCTCGACACCTGCCCCGATGAACCAGGCGAGAGGGCCGTGGATCCGGGCCAGAGCGATTGCCAGCACGGCCACCGCTTCACGTAGGTGCGCCAGCCGCTCGATGTCCGGCAGAACTTCCTGCTCCAGCACGGCGCCGACCGCCGCATCCAATCCATCAGCCGTCTCAAGGGCCAAACCCTGCTGCCCCGGCTCCAGGACCCACGCCCGTCCATCGACCCGTTGCTCTTCGACCAGCGCCGCGACCGCTTCCTGCATCCCCATGCCCTCACCCTAGATCGCTCGATCACACTGCCGCGTACCCCGGCGCCGCATGCAGCACCGCAGGCGTGAGTGGCCGAGTGGCCGAGTGGCCGTCCCGCCGGACGGAGCGCCGTCGGCCACAAAGGGGACCTTCGTCCCGATCACGGACGAGGAAGTCCGCTTACTGATCGTTTCGGAATGAGAAAGTCCACGGTCTTGCCCCGGGCAATCGGGGCCGGGCGGGTGTCCGGGGCGTGCTGATCTTGTTCCAGATGAGCTGAGAGCGGGTGGCTCCGCTCCTGCCACCCCCTCCCGAGCGGCGCCACCCCTGCCTCGGGCGGCTGCGCCTTCCCGACCGGGCGGCCCCTGCCGGGGTCCTGCCTGAGCGGCCGGCGAAGCCGGCCCCGGTCCCGTCATGCTGCGGATTCACGGCCTCTTCGCACACTCTGAGCGAGACCCCCACCGGGGTGCCTCCGGCTCGCAGAGGGCGGAGCCGTGCGATGCCTCACCGTCTCGCGCGGCCCGAGTGCGAAGGGTCTGCGTCGTTCCTTGGCTCCCGTCGGGCGGCGATCTGGGTGCTGGCGTTCACACCGAAACCGGCTATGCGGAATCCATTTTCCGCTTCTGTTGGCCTCGTATCCGGAACCTAATCTCCGCTTACGTTGCTTTCCGCTGGAGCCAGCACCCATGCCCAGACCGAACACCCGTCCCCCACCACAACCTGACCTTCGCCGTGCTGCTGCTCGGTGTCGGCGCGTTCTCGCTGCTGCAATCGCCCCCGTTCGCGATGCTGGTCGCCGGCCACGACCACGCCTGGCAGATCTACACCGCCTCCGCCCTGATCGGCGTCGGCCTCGGCCTCGCCTTCTCCGCCATGTCCGCCCTCGTCGTCGAGGCCATCCCCGCGGCCCAGGCCCGGGCCGCCGGCGGCATGAACGCCAACATCCGCATCATCGGCGGCGCCATCGGCAGCGCGATGGCGGCCAGTATCCCGTCCTCCGGGGTCACGGCCGCCCACCCGTTCCCCCAGGACTCCGGTTACACCCACACCTTCTGGTTCCTGACCGGCAGCGCCGTGCTCGCCGCCGCCACGGCCTTCGCCATCCCGGCGGTCAAGCGCGGCCGACACGGCCGGAGCGACCAGAGCACCACGAGTGACCAGAGCGTGGGATCGCCCCGGCTCACCACCGTGCGCCGGTGACCGAGCACAAGGATCCGACCCTCGCATGACCACACCCCGCGGGCCCGCACCGAGCCGGCCCAGGACCATGCGCCGTGACGCGGCGCAGAACCGCGAGCGGCTGCTGCGGGCCGCGTGGGAGGTCTTTGCCTAACTCGGCCCCGACGCGGGCTTCGAGGTGATCGCGGCCCGCGCCGGCGTCGGCATTGACACGCTCTACCGCCGCTTTCCCACCAAGGACGACCTGCTCGCCGCACTCAGCGACGAAATCCTCGAGTCGATCCTCGCCTGCGTCCGCCGCGCCGCCGCACAGCCACCCGCCGACCGGGCCCTGGAACGGCCCTGTGGTACACCGGTACGGTGCTGGCCGCCCACCACGGCTGGCTCACCCGGCTGTGGGCGGCCATCCCGCCCGAGGCCGACGAGCGCCGCGCCGAACTCCATACGAGGACGCTTCCGTGCGTGGGCCGTCGATCCAGCGCGCGCCCGCCTGCACCGGACGCGCGAAGCGATCGTGGCCAGGGTCACCGTCGAGGGCTTCAGCCAACGAGGGCCTTGAGTGCATGCTGCGCGCTGGTCGGCGACGGCATGCATGCGGTGCTCTTGTCACACCTGGTCGGTAGAGTCACGATCATGACCTTGGATCACGGCCTGAACGGCCGCATTACCACGGCGCCCGTACTCACGCGCGGTGGCGAGGCCGAGACCTGCGCCGACCCCAGTGCTGTGATGTCACTCTTCGCTGATTCGGCCCAGACAGCGGGCGCGTTCACCAGCTACCGCTCGACCTTCGCCGAGGGTGCGGCCGGCGCGCCTGCCCACTTCCACAAGCGCGCCTGGGAGTTGTTCTTCGTTCTGAGCGGCTCGCTCCAGGTACTGCTCGGGGAGGAAGTGAACGTCCTGCACCAGGGCGACTTCCTCGCGGTGCCACCGGGCACCCCGCACGCCTTCCGCGCCGCCCCAGGCTCGGCAGCCGACGTCCTGTGCGTCTTCACGCCAGGCATGGACCGCTTCGACTACCTGCGCCTGCTGGGACAAGTCACCCGCGGGGAGGAGCCCCCGACCCGACTCGCCGAGACCTCGGAGCGCTTCGACAATCACTACGTCGACAGCCCTGTCTGGCGCGCGACACTGGAGGCCTCGGCGTGATCAACGCCTCTCTGGCGTCCGCCAGCCGCCTCAAGAGGGCCGGAACGCTATCGCAGCCGGGGCCAGCGGGGTCGGCTCGCAAGAAGTGGCGCACAGCCCAAGGCGCCGGGGTGGCCCGCTCGTAAGACCTGTCGGTCACGTGGGTTCTTCTTGCTTACGGTTCGGTGGGGCGGCGGTGGTGGCCTGGTCGACCGCCACGCAGTCTTCGGTACGTGTCGTGGTCGTAGCCGCGGTCGGCGAACAGCATGTCGGGCCGACGTTCGGGCCTGCCGACGAGCCCTGCGCGGGCGGAACCTTGTCCAGGCAGCGGCAGCGGAGTAGGCGCACCGACCGATGGCCCCTGGTGGAGGCGAGCCGGTACTCGAACGAGGGGCGGGCGGACAGGTCTCTTCGTCGCCACCGTCGTCCCGGACGAGGAGCAGAGCCGGGACGTGGACCTGCTGCTGGCCGTCGGCCGACTCCTCGCGCTGGTCGTCCACAGCCGGCTCGTCCTGGAACAGGCGGCCCCGACCGGTCTCGACGCGGACGTGCTCGACGAGCTGTTCGCCGTCCTCGCCCGCGACCAATCCGCTCATACGCGCACGCCGTCGAGCTCCACGTCAAGGACTCAGCGACCGAGGCGCAGCAGCAGTGAGCACTCGGTGCGGTCCGCCGCCCGGTCGTCGACGCGGACCGCTCGCAACGCGTCTGGCAGCGCGTCGAGGTGCTGTCCGGCGCGTACGGGATGGCCCGGTAACCGCCTTGCCGCACCCCGCGCCGGGTGGCAGACCGGGCCCGCTCCGACCTGTCACCCGAAACCGCCTACGATGACCGCCCATGAGCACGAATGACGACCGAAGACCCCTGGTCGACGGACGCTTCCGACTGATCTCCCGCCTCGGCAGCGGCGGCATGGGCACCGTCTGGCGCGCCCGCGACATCGCCCTTGACCGCGACGTCGCCCTCAAGGAGGTCCGCCCGCCGGACCCCGCCGTCGAGGACGCGAACCCCGGCTTCGCCGCGCAGCTGCGCGAACGCGCCGTCCGCGAGGCCCGAGCCCTGGCCCGGCTGTCCAACCCGCACGTCGTGACGATCCACCACATCGTCGAGCCGCAGGACGGCTCGCACCCGTGGATCGTCATGGAGCTCGTCGAGGGCAGCTCGCTGTACGACCGGCTCGCCGCGGGACCGATGTCCGTCCCCGAGGTGCTCGCCCTCGGCCGCCAGGTCCTCTCCGCGCTGCGCGCCGCGCACGCCGCCGGAATCCAGCACCGCGACGTCAAACCCGCCAATGTCCTGCTCCGCCACGATGGCGGCGCCGTGCTCACCGACTTCGGCATCGCCGCGTTCGACGGCGCCACCTCCCGGCTCACTTCCACGGGCGACCTGATCGGCTCGCCGGAGTTCATCGCCCCCGAACGGGTCCGCGGCGAGGAAGGCAACCCGGCCTCCGACCTGTGGTCGCTCGGCATGCTCCTGTACGTGGCGGCCGAGGGCCACCACCCGCTGCGCCGCGCCACCGGCCTCGCGACCGTTGTCGCGGTGCTCGACGACCCGATCCCCGCGCCGGTGCGGTCCGGCGCGCTGGGTCCCGTACTGACCCGGCTCCTCGTCCGCGATCCGGCGCAGCGGCCGGACGGGGCCCTCCTGGACCGGCTGTTGGCGGAGGCGGAGGCGGAGGCGGAGGCGGAGGGCGGCGCGGCCACGGCTCCCGCTCCCGCCCCTGCTCCTTCCGCGCCCGTCGCCGTCCCTGCCACCCTCGGTCCGTACGCGCCGGCGCCCGCGCCGTACCCGCACCCCGCCTACGGCCCGCCCGCCGCGCCGGGCGCGGGCTTCGGCCCGCCGACGACACCCACCTCCGCGCCCTCGAGCCGGCGCAAGCACGCCGCAGGCGTGGCCGTCGGCCTCGCGCTGGCCGCCGCCGCGGTGATCGGCGTCGTGAACCTGTTCCCCAACGGCGATGACGACGGCAGCGGCGGGACTTCCGGGGCGAAGGGCGGCGCCTCACCGACCGGCGCCGTACGCACCCCCGGCCACGGGTCGGGCACGGGTACGGTCTCGTCCGCCTCTGCCTCCGCCCCCACCCCCGCGGTCCGCGGCAGCCTCCTCACCCCCGCCAACGTCCGTGCCGTCATCGCGGAGTTCCGCCGGGCGAGCGGCACCACGACGATCAAGGACCTGACGGTCTACGAGGACTACGCCCTGGCGAACATCCCGACCCGGCCCGGCGCGAAGACCTACGACGCGTACGAGTACCGGGCCGGCGTCGCCAGGAAGACCGGCCCCGGCGGCACCATCAGCGCCGACGAAGCCGACGAGCAGCCCTTCGACGTGTCCACGCTGCCCTGGGACAGCCTCCCCGCGCTGATGAAGCGCGCCGAACGCGAACTCAAGGTGGACGACCCCACGATGCGCTACGTCGTCGTCGACCGCTGGACCTTCAACGACGACCGTCCGACACTGCGCTTCTATCTGAGCAACGACTACCAGGCCAGTGGCTATCTCGCCGCCGACGTCTCCGGGAAGGTCGTGTCGACCCTGCCCGCGTCCTGACGTCACCGCCCTTGCGGACCGTAGCTGTCCGCAAGGGCTCCTACGGTCGGAGCATGACGCAGACACCGACAGGCAGGCGTACCGATGTGCAGACGATCATGGTCACCGGCGCCTCCGGGACCGTCGCCTGCCAGGTCGTCGACGAACTGCTCCATCGCGGCCACCGGGTCCGCGCGCTCACCCGCGATGTGGGGACGGCCCCGGTTCTGGGAGAGGGGAGGTGCAGGGGCGACCTGACCGAGCCGCAGGCCTGTCCCGGCCCTGGACGGCGTCACCGGCCTCCATCTGATCGCCTTCGGCGGCGAGCACTTCGCACCGCTGGAGACCGGTCCGCGGATCGTGGAACCGGCCCGCGCCGCCGGCGTCCGGCGCGTCACTGCACAGCGGCGGGCCGACGCCGTTGGAGGACGCGGTGCGGGCGGCCTCCGGCCTTCGACCGCGGGGACCACAAGGCCCGGCACGCGGTCGAATGCGGGATCAACGGGCTCAGGCGCAATCCGGCGGTGGCCACTCGGTTCGACAAACTCGCCGTCCGCTTGAGGCCACCGTGCTGATCGCCGGGGCGTCGTCGCGAGTGGCGGTGACCGGGTGCCACTGGTGGCCGTGGCAAGCTGACGCGGCAATACCGCACTCCCTCACGGGTCCCCTTGAGGACGTCGGAGGTGTGGCCCATGGTAAAGGGAAGCCCAGGGGCCGTTGCGGAGTGGGCGGCCGGCCGCGGACATGTGAGGAGCCCCAGTTGGTGACGTACCGTCGTGCCGTGTCGGCATGTGCCGGGCCTGCCGATGTGTGGATGCTGGTGCGGCAGCAGCCGGTTGCGCTCCGCCGCTGCAGCCGCGACCTGGCGACGGCGTTCGCGCGGCGGTACGGCCGCCGTTTCGCCGTATGGCACACGGATGAGCTGCTGTTCGGGGTTCGGGGCGGGCGACTGACGCTGAGTACCCTGGGCGGCACGGCCCTGCCGCCCCCCGCGGTCGTCTGCGTGCGGCACCTGCCGGGGAGCATGCACGACGACCGCGAGGTGACACTCCTGCGGCAACTCGAACGCCTGGGCAGTCGCCTGGTCAACCCTCTGGACGCCCAGCTCACCTGCCGGAACAAGGTGTGGCAGGTGCAGGAGCTCGCTCTGGCCGGGCTGCCGGTGCCGGACACACTCTCCTACGCGACCGCACCCTTGGAAGGTGTCGTCCGGAGTCCCCACCTGCCCACACCGTCCGTCGTGAAGTCCGTCCGCGGAACCAAGGGCGGCCAGGTGTTCCTCGCCTCCGACTCGAACCTGCTCCACGAGATGGCCGGCAGCCTCGCACGGACATCGCCGTTCCTGTTCCAAGAGCACGTGGCCCACTCCCACGGTCGCTCCATGCGCGTGGTCGTGGTGGACGGCACGGTGGTGGACGCCGTGGTTCACACGTCCCACAACGGTTCTCTCGCCGCCAACATCGCCAAGGGCGGGACCGCCACCAGGTGCGTGGGCCGGCATCCACAGGCAGAGCAGTTGGCGCTGGCCGCGGTGCGTGTGCTGGGCATGGACATCGCCGGGGTGGATCTGCTGTTCACGGCCGAGGGCTCCTACACCATCTGCGAGGTCAACGCCGTCCCGGGCTGGCGCCCGGAGGTGACCGAAGTCATCGCTCCCGCAATCGTGTCCTGCATCGACGACCGGCTGTCCGCCACGGTGGGCACGGCATCGCCGGCGACCTGAGCCTGGCATCCGCCGCATGGGGGATCGGACGTCCAGCCCACCCGCCCTGGCGGCTCAGCCGGCAGCCCCCGGGCCCATGTCCCGGGCGCGGGACCGGCGGATCGCCATGCCGTGGCTGTCCGGGTACCGCGATGCCGCGGCCGTCCTGGTGTCACCGCCGCAGTGTCCTTAGGCCTCCGCCGCCGACCGCGCCGGAGATCGCGGTCGCGTCGACCACGGAGCCAGACCGCGGACACCGAGCTCGTCGCCCGGCCGGTCTCGTCGCGACGGGTGACGACGGCGAGGTCGTCGTCGTAGGCGGTCTTGAGGGACACCTCGGGAGCGAACCGGTGCCGTGGCACCGTCCGCAGCGCCTCCTGCAGCCTCTTCGAGGGCGCCCATCCACCGTCGATGACTTTCTGCGCCATGCGGTGCCGGCGCCGGACGGCCTCGGCGGGCTCCCCGGGCACCGGCGGCTGCTCCGATGCGACCGGGTAGCGGTGGACCGGCGGCAGACCGGGGATCGTGCCGGGCCAGACGGCCTCGAGGGCCTGCGCGCTCGGCGCGAACACCTCGCCGAGACAGGACAGGCCGTGCGGGTCCTACCACTGCCAGCCGGCGAACTTCTCCGGCTCGGGGTTGGTGAGCGTCCCCGACCACGCGGTGACGCGCACGACGGCGGAGAGGCGAGAGACGCCCCGGCTGTCGTCGGCGAGCATCGCCACCACGTGCGCGCCCTCGACCCTCGCGACGAGCCCGGTCTCTTCACGGAGCTCGCGCACCGCGGCCGCCTCGAAGGACTCCGAGCCGTCCGTCTGCCCGCCCGGGAGCTCCAGATGCCCGCGCCGGGACGAGCCCAGCAGCACGCGTCCCGACTTGTCCGTGACCACCGCGCACGCCGCGGTCATCGCCGGCCCGGCGGGCGGGAGCCGGCGCTCCACCGCTCGCGTGGCGCTGTGACAAGGCCCTTGGAGCGTCAGTACCGCCAGGCCGTCAAGGTCCTCCCGCACGCACCGCTCCCAGCCCGAGGCGATCAGCGCGAGCTCCTCCTCGTCGAGGGCGATCCCGCGCCGGTCGACCGGCGCCGATCCGACGGTCGGCGTGATGATCAGCAGCTTCCCGCGGGGCCGCAGCCGTTCGCCCAGCGCGTGCAGAATCCTGGCCCTGTCCTTGATGAAGGGGACGACGAGCCGCAGTGCGATGAGGTCGTACCCCTCCTCGTCCAGCTCGGCCCAGTCGTCCTTCTCCAGGTCCAAGACCAGCCACCGCACCCCCAGCGCTTCGCTGTGTTCCTCGCGCGCTCGGGCCAGAGCGCTGTCGGCGAAGTCGACCGCGTCCACCTCGTACCCGGCCGACGCGAGGAACAGGGCCAGGTCGCCGGTGCCGCAGCCGGCGTCCAGCGCTCGTCCGCCACCGTCGGGTGCCGGTACACGCCGGGTCAGCAGCTCCCGCTCGTCGTCGCTGATGAGCCGGAACCCCCTCCCGTCGGCATAGTGCTTCTCCCACTCGGATCGCACGACATACATCCGTCATCTCCTCACACGACACGGCCAGTTGAGTCGAATCGGTGCCGGCGGGTGCCGACCAGCCGGTCACCCGTCCCAGTCCCAGGTGTCGAAGTAGGCCGTCACCCCTGTCCGGCGGGCTTCCGCGACGGCGCTCAGCCGGGCGAAGTCCCGCTCCGGCATCAGCTCCCGCCAGTCCTCAAGCGGCAGCACCCGGACCTCGTCGTGCTCGTCGGGCGCCAGGGCGATGCCCGCGAGCTGCCGGTCCGAGAGCCGACCGCCGTCGAAGACGAAGCCCGAGGTCGCACACGGTTATGCCGCGCCGGGCAGTCCGAAGACCGCCGCAAGCAGACGCGGCGGGCCGGACACCACAAGCCCGGTCTCCTCGGCGGTCTCGCGGACGGCCGTCTCCCACGGCCGCTCGCCCGGCTCGGCCGTACCGCCCGGCCACTGCCAGGGATGCTCCGTGCTGTAGACGGCGTGAAGGTGCACCGGGCGGTCGTCCTCGTCGGTGAAGAACACGCTGCCGAACACCGTGGCTTTCGGCAGCGTCGCCGCGTACTCCTCGGGAGGCAGCCACGTCGAGCTCATGCCCTTCCCTCCCCGGGCGCGGGGGAGAGCCTGGTCATCCGCATCAGGGCCGGCTCGCTCGCGAACCCGAACTCCTCATACAGCGGGGCCGCGTCCTTGCTCGCGTGCAACTCGAAGAGGGTGACCCCGTCCCGCGTCAGGTGGTTCAGCAGCGCGGACACGGTCGCCCGGGCGAGCCCACGGCGCCGGAAGTCGGGGTGGGTGGCCACGAGATGGATGCGGGCGGCCAGGCCCTTGGGGTAGCGCGGGCCCGGCAGAACGGGATGGATGAGACCGAGAGCGCAGGCGGCGAGCCCGCCGGCCGGTGCGTCGACGACGTACGCGCGGGCGTCGCCCGCGGGGCCGAGCCGCCCGGCGAGGTGATCGCGCGTCCTGTCGAGCCACTCCTTGCCGAGGGGTTCGGACTGGACATGGGCCGAGCGCAGCCGGCTGATCTCGGCGGCATCGTCCGGCGTGGCCGGCCGAACGGCCAGAGCCGGAGCGGGCGTGCTGGTGTCGGGCGTCATGCTGGGCCAGCTGTTCGAGCGCCACGCGCGCGGTCAAGGAAGCCGTCTCGGCCGGGATTCTGCCCGCGTCGACGTCGTGGCGCAGCCCCAGGGT
>NZ_JBSGBF010000028.1:0-85192 GCF_053601115.1 Streptomyces sp. NPDC004788 | reverse complement strand
GTCAGGGACGACGGGCGGGCGATCGCGCGTGTGCGACGCGGACCGCCGGTCAGCAGCCGGTGGCCCAGATGTGGGAGTCGCCGCGGTCGTTGGCGGCGCCGTCGTAGCCGACCTCCTGGCCGGGCGCGAGGCAGATCGTCATGGCGCCGCCCTGCCAGGCGGATTCGTAGACCTGGACGTAGTCCTTGATACCCGGTCCGGAGATGCCGTGGTTGGCCCAGGAGGAGTCGGTGTCGGCGATCCAGCTCTCCCACCAGCCGTCGTCGCCGCTCCAGTTGGCCCGCTGGCCGCCGAAGTTGGCGTCCTGCCACGCGCAGAAGTTTCCGGACGGGCACTCGGCGGCGGTGGCGGGCCCGGTCAGGACCAGTCCGCCGGCGAGCGCGAGCAGGGCGGCGGCGGTGGAGCCGAGGAGTCGCTTCATGAAGCGTCGTTGCCTTTCTTCTCAGTGAGGGTGTTGTCGGTGGTGCTGTTATCGGTAGGGGTGGTGTTCTTGGTGGTGGTCTTCTTGGTGACGGCGGACAGTTCGGCTGCCCGCCGCAGCGCGCGTGCGCGCAGCTGTTCGTAGGCGACGACCTGGTCGCGGTGGAGGGTGCGCACGGTGGCCAGCTCGGCCGGTTCGAGCCGGGCACGGACGTCGGCGAGTCCGCTCTCGCGGGTGCAGCGCACGGCGACGACCGGATCGGGGCGGCCGGCGCGAGGCCCACCGGCGGGCGCGGCACAGCGGGTCCAGCGGTCGAGGGCGGCCCGGTGCGCGGGGTCGTCCTTCATCCGGGCCTGCGCCTCGGCGCGCAGGTTGTCGACGGTGACCTGCGCACGGAACCAGCGCTTCTGGTCGCCGTAGAGCGCGGCGCGGGCGGTGGCGACGCAGCCGTCGCTGTTGGCGGTGACGGTGAGGCCGGTGGCGAGGGTGAGGGAGAGCTCCCTGGGGTCCTTGCCGAAGAGGGCGGCCTGGAGCCGGAGGTCCTGAGAGGCGGGGGCACGCGCCTGGTTGACCGGGGGCAGGGAAAGGCCCTGGCCGTCGAGGCACTCGGCGACGAGCCGTTGTTCGGCGGCTTCGAGGAGCCGGTCCTGTTCCTGCCGGGTGGTGCGCGAACCGGTCTCGGCCGGGCCGGAGGGACCGGGGCGCACGGTGGCGCAGCCGGCGAGGACGAGGGCGGCGGCCGCGGTGACGAGGGCGCGGCGGGTCGTGTGGCGCATGGTTCCCCCTGGTGGCGGGCCCGGACGGTGGTGGCCGGCGGGGTGGGTGCCGCCGGTTCCGTGGCGATCAATGCCCGGTGCCGGTCGGGCCATGCGGCGAGTGGCGGCGACTCACCCGAAGGGGTCGAACGCGCCGGAGCACGCGCCGTTCACAGGCGGGCGGGCGCCCCGGCCGCGGATACGACACAGCCCCGGTTGGACGGGGGATTCCAACCGGGGCCGTTTGCCGTGACGCGAGGAAGGGCGGTCACCTCACGGGGGGGAAACCTGGGGACCGGGCCCCTTCGGCGTCACATACAGATGAACGATAAACCTTCACCGCTTGTTCCGGTGTGTCCCCTGTGCCGGATGTGAGTCACCTCACCCCGTTTGGTGCCTTCGACCCTCTCGCGGGCGGTCTTCCAGTCATCCTTGAGTCACTCCAGTCGCCCTTCAGCCGTCGTTCAGTCGTCCTTCTCCGGGCGGTAGACGACGCCGGGCTCGGCCTTCCCCGGGGCGAGCAGCTGAGGAACGGTGACGAAGGTGTAGCCCCGGCGCTTGAGCTCGTCGATGATGCCGGGCACGGCCGGGACCGTTCCGTCGTAGATGTCGTGGAGCAGGATGATGCCGTCGCCGTGGGCCTGGTCGAGCACGCGCTGCCGGATGAGTGCGGAGTCCTCGGTGGAGTAGTCCTTGGCGGTGATGCTCCACAGCACCTGGGCGAGGCCGAGTTCACGGGCCACGTCGGAGACGGCCTCGTCGGTGCGGCCCTGCGGCGGACGCATCAGGGTGGGCTTGCGGCCCGTGATCTTCGCGATGGCGTCCTGGGTGCGGGAGAGCTCGTCGCGGACCCCGGCGGCGTCGAGGTCGGTGAGGATGCGGTGGCTCCAGGTGTGGTTGGCCACCTCGTGGCCCTCGTCCGCGATCCGCTTGACGACCTCGGGATAGCGCTCGACGTGCTTCTTGCCGAGGAGGAAGAAGGTGGCCGGGACCTTCTTCTCCTTGAGTATGTCGAGCAGGTGCGGGGTGTCCTCGCCGGGTCCGGCGTCGAAGGTGAGGGCGATGCACTTCACCTTGGCGCAGTCGACGGTGGCGCGGGCGGCGTCGGCGGCCTTGGCGTTGTCGCGCGCCTCGCCGGGCGTGACCGTGTCGGCGGAGCAGCCGCCGAGGGTGAGGATCAGCGACGTGGCGGCGAGAAGGGCGAGCGCCGGCCTCCGGCGACGACCCGGCCTGGTTCGGAACATGTGCAACCCGCTTTCCCCGAAAATGGTTCGACTGCCGGGGCCCACGCCTGGTCATGGCGGGTCCCTGCGGCTCGTCGAGCACTCTACACACGGTGTATAGCTGGGGAAGGCAGCGGGGGGGGTCGCGTCGCGGACACGCGGGGCGGCGGGTCGGAGCCGGACGGGGATGACACAAGGGCATGGCGACCCCGGGCGGCGCCCGTCCGCTCCGCCCGGGGGTACGGGGGGTCCGTCAGCGTGACGCGAGGAGGAGGCGGGCCTCGGTCTCCTGGTCACCGGAGACGGATTGCAGGGACTCGATGTCGAAGCTGCGGGCGAGCACCTTCTCGACGTCGTCGACCGCGCGGTAGCCGCCGGTGAGCAGCGCCCCGACCTTCCCGGTCAGCCGTGGGGGCGAGGTCTCTTCGTGCCGGCCGCCGGCCGTGTCGAAGGTGGCCATCCAGACGGTGGTGGCGGGCGCGGTGGCCGCCTGCGGGCCCGGCCCGCTCATGTCCTCGAGCTGGTAGGCGTGGTCGAGGACTTCGAAGACGGCCTGGGCGTCCTCCCGGCAGCATTCGCTCAGCTGAACGGTGACGTCGGTGTCGATGTGCAAGTCGTACACGTCGCTCATCTCCTCGGTTGCCGCTTCCAGCATCCCTCTCGGCGGGGCGTCCCGCGAGGTTCGTGTCACCGTGGAGGGAGAACCGTACGAGCGCGGTACGGGAGGCGGACGGGAGGTCGGTCGTGGGCGGAGAGGCACAGGAGGCCGACGGGCCCGCGGAGCCCGAGGAGCCGGAGCAGTCGGAGCAGCCGGACGCCGACGGGCTGGTCCTGGGGCGCCACGAGACGCCGGACGAGCGGGCGGACCGGCGCTGGACCGATCTGATGCAGGAGATCCGGGTCGCCCAGACGGGCGTACAGATCCTCTTCGGTTTCCTGCTGACCGTCGTCTTCACACCGCGCTTCGCGGAGCTGTCGGACAGCGACCGCTCGATCTACATCGTCACCATCACACTGGCCGCCGCGGCGACGGGGATGCTGATCGCGCCCGTCTCCTTCCACCGGATCGTCGCGGGCCGCCGAATCAAGCCGCGAGCGGTGATCTGGGCCTCCCGGCTGACTTTTGCCGGCCTCCTGCTGCTGCTCGCCACCGTGGGCGCCGCGCTGCTCCTCGTCCTGCGCGTGGCGACCCGCGCCCCCTACGTCCCCTGGCTGGTGGGCGGCCTGATGGCCGGGTACCTGCTGTGCTGGTTCGTGCTGCCCCTGTGGGTCCGGCGCCGCCACACGGCCGAACCGCACGACTGATGCCGGTCCGCCGAGGGGTCAGTCCGCCGCGCCCAGCTCGGCCAGGTGCGCGTGCAGCACGTCGAGGCAGGCCTGCGGGTCGAGGAGCCGCGGGTGCAGGACGCCGCTGAGACCGAGGCCGTCCAGCAGGGCCGTCAGCCGCTCGGTCTCCAGGTCCAGGTCGAGGCCGGTACGGAGGGCACCCGCGGCGTCCAGCCGGGCGAGCACCCTGCGTACGAAGCGCCGCGCGCCCTCCGCGGTCTGGCGGGACAGGTCACCGAAGGCCGGGTCGGTGCGGGCGGCGGTGTTGAAGTCCAGGAAGACGGTGACCTCGGCGCGACGGCGCTCGTCGAGCGGGAGCAGCTCGGCGAGGAGGCCGGCCGCGAGCGGCAGCTGCTCGGCTCGCGGATGCTGCCCCAGATCGCCGATCCGCTCGACGTGCGCGAGCAGCCGGGCGCCGAGGCGGTCCAGCATCGACTGCATCGCGAAACGCATCAGCTCCTGCTGGCTCGCGAAGTAGTGGCGCAGCGAGCCGATGTTGAGCTGCGCCTCGTCGGCCACGGCGCGCAGCGAGGTGCGTTGGAGACCGTCGCGGACGACGACGCGGAACAGGGCGTCGACGACGTGGCGGCGGCGGGCTTCCGGATCCACCTGCTTGGGCATGGAGCCTTTTTATCACGCGTGTGATACAACTGGATTTATCACAGGCGTGATAAATCCTTTGGAGGGTCTCATGGAGACAGTCCTCAACCTCATGCTCATCCGCTTCGGCCTGATGGCGGCCGGCCTGGTCGTCCTGGCGCTGCTCGCCTTCGCCGTGGCCCTGCACTTCAAGCGACGGGGCCGCCTCGACGACGTCCGCCGCTACGCCGACCCCGCCCTGAAGGCCGCCGTCCGCGCCGCCACCCGTCGCCTCGACGGCACCCGCGGCGGGACCTCCGCACCGCGACGACCGGACGGCCGCCGATGATCACCCTGGCCACGGAGTCGTCGGAACTCCTGCACCACCTGCTGCTCGACCTGGTGATCAAGGTGGTCATCGTGGTGGCGGCCCTGACGGTGCTGGCGCTCGGCCTCCGAACGATCTGGCGCCGAGCCGACCGCACGAACAAACCCCCGCACTGACGGCCGCTATGAGGAACCTGTCGCATCGCGCGGCGACGACGCGGTGTCTCTTGAGACGGTCGAACCCGCCAGGACACGCTCGACCGTGTCGGCCTCGGCCGCTCGCTTGTCCGGGCGGTGGCGAAGGACGCGGGCGAAGCGGAGGGTGACGCCGGCCGGGTAGCGGGTGGAGCGCTGGAGGCCGTCGTAGGCGATCTCGACGACGAGTTCGGGGCGGACGCGGACGGTGAAGCCGTCATCGGAGACGGCGAGTTCGCGGAGACGCCCGGTCTGCCAGCGGAGCATCTCGTCGGTGAGCCCCTTGAAGGTCTTGCCGAGCATCACGAACGTGCCGTCGTCGGCCGGCGCGCCCAGGTGCAGGTTGGAGAGCAGTCCGGTGCGTCGGCCGTGGCCCCATTCGGCGGCGAGGATCACCAGGTCGAGGGTGTGCACGGGCTTCACCTTCAACCAGGTGCGGCCCCGCCGTCCGGCGACATAGGGCGCATCCAGGGCCTTCACCAGGACGCCCTCGTGGCCGCGGGCCAGGGTGTCCCGGAAGAACGCCTCGGCCGCGTCGACCGCCGCCGGGTCCGCCGGGTCGGCGACGACGGTACGGCGCACCCGCAGCGGCTCGGGCAGCAGCCGCGCGAGCGCGGCGTGGCGTTCGCTGCCGGGCCGGTCCACCAGGGACTCGCCGTCCGCCGCGAGCACGTCGAAGAAGACGGGCGACAGGGGCAGAGCGGCCCGGGCCGTTTCCACGTCGACGCGCGAGCCGACCCGGGACGAGATGTCCTGGAAGGGCATCGGGCGGCCCGTCGCCGGATCGAGGGCGATGACCTCGCCGTCCAGGACGAACGGCTCGCCCTCGGTGGTCCGCGCGACGGCGACGACCTCGGGGAGCCGGCCGGTGATGTCGTCGAGGGAGCGGGTGTAGACCCGGACCTCGTCGCCACGCCGGTGCACCTGGATGCGGATCCCGTCGAGCTTCTCCTCCACCACACAGGGGCCGAGGGCCGCCACGGCCTCGGTGACGCCGCCCGCCGTGTGCGCGAGCATCGGCTGCACGGGGCTGCCGACCCGCAGGGTGAACCGGTCGAGGGCGCCCGGCCCTTCGGCGAGCACGGCCCGCGCGACCCGCGGCAGCGAACCCTCCAGCATCACGGCGCGCCTCAGCTCCGCGGGCGCGACCGACGCCGCGCTGGCGACGCCTTCGAGAGCGACGGCGTCCAGGGCGCCCTGGCGGACCTCGCCGGACAGCAGCCGGATCAGGAACTCCTGTTCCGTCAGCGTCGCCGCGGCGAGCAGCTCGCGCACGAGCCCGAGCCGCCGGGCCTGCGCGCCGGCGCCGGAGACGCCGGCCAGCTCGGTCATCGCCGCGTCCGTACCGGTCAGGGTGAGCTGTGGCTGCCCGGCGGGCGGCACGGCCGGCGGCAGGACGTTCTTGAGCACGCTCCAGCCGACCCCGATGCGCCCCTGCGGCAGCTGCCCGGAAAGATAGGCAATGACGAGCGGACTCTCCTCGGGCTCGGCCTCCGCGAACAGTTCGGCGAGCAGCGCGGTCTTCCGCGACCGCGCCGACGTGGCGGCGACCTGCCCCGACACCTCCGCGACCCGGACAAGGAGCATGCGCCCATCGTGCCCGCGCCCGCCGGGCCGCGCACCCCGGCCGCACCGTCCCGTCACTCCCCGCGGGATCTCGCCGCCTTCCGGCCGCGCAGCCGGTCGAGGAGGCTCCGCCGGCTCCGCCGGCCAGGAGGACGCGTCGCCGCCGGCGAGCGCCCGGGCCCGCCGAAGACACGGGCCTCCGGCGGGCGCCCAGGTGCGCCGAAGACGTGGGCCTTCGGCCGCACGACCGACTCGGACCGGGACACCGGCTCAGACCGGGGCACCGACTCGGACCGGGGCGCGAACTCGGGCCCGGGTTCCCGCGCAGACTCTGGATCCGGCGCGGACTCGGGATCCGGCGCGGGCTCGGCCAGGGAGGCGAGCCGGGGCCCTGGCACGGGCTCGGGCCACGGCTCCGGCGCGGGCATGGGCTCCGGCGCGGGCCAGGGCTCCGGCGGGGGCATGGGCTCGCGTCCGGGGATTCGTAGGGCCAGAGGTGCCGGACTCTGGCGTGTCGCGCCCGGACGCGGCACGTCACGGTCGGCGCGGGCCTCGTCCAGGGCGAGGGCGAGGCTCATGCGGTGCCAGAGGATCTCGTCCGGGTCGTCGGCGAGCATCAGCCGGTCGGCCATCTCCCGGCCGGCCGGGGAGGCGGGCCGCCAGCTGGGCGGTGCGGGCCGGAGCCGGTCCAGATACGCCCGTTCGAAGGGGTCGTCGACGACTTCGGCCACATGGGCGGAGTCGAGCAGCGAGGCGATGGCGGCCGTGCGCACCCAGGGGTCGTCGTGCGCCCTCAGCAGCATGCCGAGCCGTCGCGCCCGCCAGTTGCGGGGCCGCCAGTCCGGGCACTCCTCCTCCCGCTCACGGACTTCGAGCGGGAACCGGCCGGCGAGCAGGCTCGGGTGCTCGATCGCGAACTCCCCCAGTTCGGCGGCCGGGTAGAGCCAGACGACGGCCCGATAGCGGTTGACGTAGAACCGCACGGGGCTGAAGTGCCCCGTACGGGCCAGGCGGCAGAAGCGGTTCGGGGGGATGTCGATCAGCGCGGCGCCCTCGTTCGTCCCGACGGCCCTGACGCGTTCGCGCAGCCCTGCGGGCCAGTCCTCGGCGGCCCGGAGCCGCTCGATCTCGGCGCGCGGCACCCGGCGCCGTGCCAGGTCGACCGGGCCGTCCGCCGGGCCGGGCGCGGGGCCCGGCACCGTACGGACGGCTCCCGTGTAGACGGCGAACTCGAACTCGTCGCGCCTCAGTCCCAGTTCTCGCGCGGCGCGCCCCGGAGCCACCGTCGCCGAGAGCTCCGTATCGGCCTTGGCCTGCGCCGCCTGCGCCTTCCACCTCGTCTCCGTCGTCCCGCCCGTCTGCGTCGCCTTCGTCGTCCGTGGCGTCTGCGTGGTCTCTTGCGTGGTCATGCGGTCGGTCCCCCGTACTGCGTTCAGCTCGAACACTTTCAGTGATGACCGTAACGCACAGTGACGACACTCCGCTCGCCCTGTGGATAACTCTCAGTCGCCGGTCGTACCGCCCGGATGCCGCGCCGCCACGCCCAGGTGCTCGCCCACCCGGTTGACCAGCAGCGTCATCTCGTAGGCGACCTGGCCGACATCGGCCTCGGCGGCGCTGAGCACGCACAGGCAGCTGCCTTCTCCGGCGGCCGTCACGAAGAGCAGGGCCTCGTCGAACTCGACCATCGTCTGCCGGGCCCGGCCCGCCTTGAAGTGCCGGCCCGAGCCGCGGGCCAGGCTGTGCAGGCCGGAGGAGACGGCGGCCAGGTGCTCGGCGTCCTCCCGCGCGAGTCCGCTGCTCGCGCCCGTCACCAGTCCGTCGTTCGACAGCACCAGCGCGTGCTGTATCGCGTCGACCCGGCGGGTCAGGTCGTCGAGCAGCCAGTCGAGCCCTCGGTCCAGCGCCATGTGTGTTCCTCCCCCTGTGGCCCCGTACGGCCCCGTGTGCGTGTGTCCGGCCAGCCTTACGCACTGTCGTGGACAGGGCAAGCACCCCTCACCACCCGCGTGCCGTCGTCAGCCCACGGAGTCGAGGAGCCGCGCGGTGTGCATCCGCCCCGCGTACTCCACGAGCCGGATGAGCACCTCCTTCCCCGAGTCGCGGTCCCTCGCGTCGCACAGCACGACCGGGGTGCCGCGGTCCAGGTCGAGGGCGCGCGAGACGTCGTGGGCGCCGTAGGTCCGGGCGCCCGCGAAGCAGTTGACGGCGACGACGAACGGGATGCGGCGGTGCTCGAAGTAGTCGACGGCCGGGAAGCAGTGCTCCAGGCGCCGGGTGTCGGCGAGGACGACGGCGCCGAGCGCGCCCTGGGACAGCTCGTCCCACAGGAACCAGAAGCGGTCCTGGCCCGGCGTCCCGAAGAGGTAGAGGGAGAGTCCGGAGCGGATGGTGATGCGGCCGAAGTCCATGGCGACGGTCGTGGTGGTCTTCTGGTCGATGCCGCCGGTGTCGTCGACCGACTCGCCGGCCCGGCTGAGCTGCTCCTCGGTACGCAGCGGGCGGATCTCACTGACCGCGCCGACCAGGGTGGTCTTCCCGACGCCGAAGCCGCCGGCGACCAGGATCTTCAGGGAGAGCGCGGTGGTGTCCGCACCGCTCGCAGGCCTGCTCTGCGCGCTCTGCGCGCTCTGCGCGCTCTGCTGCCTCGGGTCGTTCGGCGTGCTCCGGGACCTTTCGGTGCTCTGGATGTTGTGGGTGCTCTGGGTGCTCTGGGTGGACTCAGAGCGCTCGTAGGCCATCGATGACTTCCCTCAGGATCCGTTCGTCAGGGAGCTGTGCGGGCGGTACGGGCCTGCTGACCTTCACGAAGCCCGCTTCGAGGAGGTCGCCCAGGAGAACCCGGACGACCCCTACGGGCAGGTCTGCGTCGGCGGCGAGTTCGGCGACGGACTGTGTCTCGGCGCGGCACAGCTGGAGCAGGGCGCGGTGTTCGGGGCCGAGCAGCGACTCGGCGGCCCGGTCCGGCGGCTGGTCGTCGACGACGACGAGCGCGATGAGGTCGAACCGTACGTTGCTCGGTCCCGGCTTGGTCCGGCCACCGGTCATCGCGTACGGCCGGACGAGCGGCCCCGCCTCGGCGTCGTACCACTGACTGCCCGGCACGGTCCGGGCGGCCTCGCCGCTCGTGCGGGCGCCGGTGCCGGTACTCGCACGGGCTCCGGTGCCGGTGCCGGAGCCGTCCTCGTTCATGCGGACGCCGGTACCGGTGCCGGTGCCGGTGCTGTCCTCGTTCATGGGGGTCTCCGGTCAGCCGGTAACCGGCGGGGTCACGGTCAGCCGCGGCGGTGTGTGCAGGTGCTCGCCGACCCGTTTCACCAGGCGGGCCATCTCATAGGCGATGAGGCCGATGTCGGCGTGGGCGCCGCTGAGCACGGCGAGGCAGGAGCCGTCGCCGGCCGCGGCGACGAAGAGGAAGCCGTCGTCCATCTCGACCATCGTCTGGCGCACCCCGCCGGTGTGGAACTGGCGTCCGGCACCCTTGGCGAGGCTGTTGAAGCCGGAGGCTATGGCGGCCAGGTGCTCGGCGTCCTCGCGGCTCAGACCGTTGGAGGCGCCGACGGCGAGGCCGTCGTTGGAGAGCACGACGGTGTGGCGGACCTCGCGGACGCGCATGACGAGGTCGTCCAGGAGCCAGTCGAGTTCTCCGGAACGGTGGTGGGAAATCCTCTCGTGGTCGATCATTCGTCGTCTCCTTCACGGGCGGGTTCGCTGGATAGGGGGCCGTAGCCGCCGGGGGCGTGGGCGTGGCCGTTGCCGAGAGTCCGTCGCGGGACGCCGGAGGTGCCGGGAATGCCGGGGGCGGCTCCTCCGCCGCGCCGCCAGCCGTCGCGGTAGGCCGACATCCGGTCCCTGACCTGCTCCGGAGTCCGCTCCCCCGGGGCGTCCGCGACACCGAAGACGGCGGCCGGATCGGGCGCCGGCGGTGCCTCGCGCAACTGCGGTACGAGGCTGGCCTGGCGCACCCGGCGGGGCAGCTCGCCCTCACTGTTCCCACTGCCGCTCTGCACCCGGCCCTCCCTCGCGTCGCCCTCGTCCCGGCCCTCGCTCTTGCCCGGGGGCGGCCCGGTCCGGGCCCGCAGGGCGGTGACGCCGGCCTGTGACGCCGGCGGCGGACCCGACTCCTTGGCCGCGGGGGACGGAGAAGCCACGATCACAGGGGACGAAGAAGCGGCGGGCGCGGGGACGCGAGGCGGGTCGGGGACGGCACGGGACCGGGGCAGGGCGGGTTCGGCCGCGGCCGCCCGCTCGCCCGTGTTCTCGGGCCCGGCGGCCCGCGGCAGCGTCTCGGCGGCGGCGGTTCGGCCGGGCGGGAGGGCGCTCTGCAGCAGGTCGGTCGGCAGGAGGACGACGGCGGTGGTGCCTCCGTACGGCGAGGTGCGCAGGTGCACCTTGATGTCGTGCCGCGCGGAGAGGCGGCTGACGACGAACAGGCCGAGCCGGTCGCTGTCGAAGAGGTCGAGGGCCTCGGACCGGTCGATCCGGGCGTTGGCCTCGGCCAGGGTCTCCTTGCCCATGCCGAGGCCGCGGTCCTCGATCTCCAGGGCGTAGCCGTTGCCGACGGGTTCGCCGCTGATCCGCACCTTGGTGTGGGGCGGGGAGAACTGGGCGGCGTTCTCGATGAGTTCGGCGAGGAGGTGGGTGAGGTCGGCGACGGCGCCGCCCGTGACGGCGGTCTCGGGGAGTTGGCGCACCTCCACGCGCGCGTAGTCCTCGATCTCGGAGACGGCGGCCCGGACGACGTTGGTGAGCGGGACGGGCACGCGCCAGGCACGGCCGGGTGCGGCGCCGGAGAGGATGATGAGGCTCTCGGCGTGGCGGCGCATGCGGGTGGTGAGGTGGTCGAGCCGGAACAGGTCGCCGAGTTCGCCGGGGTCGTCGACGCGGCGCTCCATGCTGTCGAGCAGGTTGAGCTGTCGGTGCACCAGGACCTGGCTGCGGCGGGCGAGGTTGACGAAGACGCCGGAGATGCCGCTGGCGAGTTCGGCGCGTTCGACGGCTGCGGACAGCGCGGCGCGGTGGACGGTGGTGAGGGCCTCGCCGACCTGGCCGATCTCGTCCTGCGGGGCGGGGCCGGGCGGTGCCTCGGCGTGGACGTCGAGCTCCTCGCCGGCGCGCAGCCGGCGCATGGCGGCGGGGAGTTTGCGGCGGGCGATCTCCAGGGCGGTGTTGCGGAGGCTGACGAGTTCGACGACCAGGCCGCGGCCGATGCGTACGGAGATGGCGAGCGAGGCGGCGACGGCGACGAGGCCCAGCAGGACGGCGGCGGCGCCGGCGAGCGGCAGGCCGCCGCCGAGCGGGTCGTGGCGGTCGGCCGCGGCGGCGCGGGCGGCCTGTTCCAGGGAGCCGGTCCCGTCGCGTACGGAGGCGTGGGCGGAGTCCCAGTCGCCGGAGCTGACGGCCTGGGCGGCGCGCCGGCCGGGGGTGGCGGCGAGCAGCCGGTCCTCGGCGGCGGTGAGCCTCCGGTAGCCGGGCGTGGCGGTGAGCTCGCGCCAGGCGGTGCGCTGCGCGGTGGGCAGGTCGGCGGTGGCGGAGTCGGTGAGGGTGCGCCGGGCCGCCACCGAGGCGCCGAAGTCGCGCAGCGGCTGTGCGTCGAAGCGGCCGGTGAGCTGGGCGGCGCCGAGGAGGGTGTCCTCGCGGGCGAGCATCTCGCCGGAGCGGGCGAGTTCGAGCAGTACGCGGGCCTCGGAGCCGCTGCGCGGGTCCTCGATGGAGGCGAGGGCGCCGCCGACGGCGAAGCCTGCCGAGATGGTGTCGGTGTACGTGGCGTAGAGGCGGTCCGCGTCGGCGCGGCCGTCGGCGGCCGCGGTGCGGAGCCGGTCCAGGGCCTCGGCCCGGTCGACGAAGGCGGTCAGGCGGGTGGAGACGTCGACGGGCAGGCCGCCGCTGTCGGCGACGGTGTGCCGGTCGTCGAGCCGGAGCCGGGCGACGGCGACGTCGGTGGCCCGGGCGCGGTCCCTGAGCTCGGCGGCGCGACCCGCGGTGGGGTCGGCCGCCTGGCGTACGGCGGCGCGGCGTTCGTCCTGGAGGGCGGTGAGGGCCCTCGCGACGGGCTGGTGGACGTCGGCGTCGACGGACTGGAGGAGCCGGAGGCGGGCGATGTCCTGGGCGGTGGTGACGGTGGCGAAGCCCCAGAGGGCGAGGAGCGAGACGACCGGGACCATGAGGAGGGAGACGATCTTCGCGCGGACGGTGCGCGGCCGCAGGCCGCGGGGGCGGCGGGCGGGCGGTCCGGCGGGCGCGGGCCGCGGCGGCGCGCCTGCGGCGGGCGCGGTGGCGACGGGCGCGGGGCCGCCCCCGACGGCCGGCTCGGGGGCCTCGCGGATGCGCTCAGAGGCCGGGCCGGAGGGCAGGTCAGAGGTCTGTCCGAGGGGCCGTTCGGAGATCCCGTCGCGCGGTCCGGTCCCTTCTCGCGGGCCGGTGCTTTCGCGTGATGCGGTCTGTTCGCGCGATGCGGGCCGATCGCGCCGTCCGGTCCCGTCGCGCGGTGTCGTCGGCTCGTCGGCGGGTGGTCCGGCGTGCGCGCGGCGGCCGCGGGCCGCAGTGGGCGGCTGTGCGGGAGCCCCTTCGTCCGGGGTGCTGCGGGGAGTTCGCATAGCCTCCTCGTTCCTTGTTCCTTCGTGCACGGACCCGGTGGGAGCGGCGGGTCCGCCGGTGCTGGTGCGGGCGGGCGGGCGTGGGCGGGGCGGGGCGGGGGGCGACGGACCGTCGGGGAATCCAGGCGATGCGGAGGGGGCGAGGGGGTACGGGGGGTGAGGGGGGTACGGGGAGGGGCGCGGCGGGCGGTGTCAGGCGCGTGCGTCGTGGGGGTCGACCGGGCCGTGCACGGGGCCGGACGGGTAGGCGTAGGCGGGCCTGGGGCCGGGCTCGCGGACGCGGCCGGGCTCGGGGACGCGGCCGGGCACGGGGACGCGGCCGGGCACGGGGCGGAAGCCGGGAGGCGCGACGTCGACGGCGCGTTCGTCGGGTTCGGTGAGGCGTTCGGCGGAGGCGTAGGCGGCGCGTTCGCTCGCGGTCGGCGAGAGGGCGACGAAGGCGGCGGTGATGAAGAGGTAGGAGCCGAGGCCGACGGCGAGCGGGAAGATGAACTGCATGGCGCTGACTCCGGGGAGCGGCGCGGCGGAGGGGTCGACCTCGATCCCGACGGCGAACATGCCGGTGTAGTGCATGCTGCTGACCGCGGCGCCCATGACGAGGGAGGCGATCGCCACCGCCGCCGGCCGGTGGATGTTGAGCGCCGCCCAGAGGGCCGCCGTGGCGGCCACGACCGCGATGACGACGGAGAGGGCGACCAGCAGCGGGTCGTAGGTCACCCGGCCGTGCAGTCGCAGCGCGGCCATGCCGGTGTAGTGCATGCTCGCCACGCCGACGCCCGTCGTGAGGCCGCCGATCAGGAGCGAGCGGACGCGGTCGCGGCCGTGTCCGACGGCGAAGACCCCGATGCCCACGACCAGCATGGCGATGGCCAGGCTGAGGAGGGTGAGGGGGACGTCGTAGCGGATGTCGGTGCCGGAGACGCCGAAGCCGAGCATCGCGACGAAGTGCATCGTCCAGATGCCGGTGCCGATGGCGGAGGCGGCGGTGAGCAGCCAGTTGCGGCGTGAGCGGCCGGTCGCCTCGAGGGCGCGTACGGTGCAGCGCAGGCCGAGGGCGGCGCCGATGCAGGCCATCGCGTACGACAGCACGGGTGTCAGCCAGCCGTAGGTGGCGTGGTCCAGGTGTCCCATGACTCGGGGACGCTAGTGCGCCCCGGGGGGCGCACTGGGGGCGCATTTCGAAAGCTGATGGAATATGACGCAGAGATGTTCCCGACCGATCGGTGCGAGGTCGAACATGCGCACAAATCGTTCACTCTTCCGGGCGACAGGACGGCACGATGCGCCCTTGGATTCACGCTTGTGAGTGACACCGAGGGAGGCCGAGGGTGGTGGATCATGGGACACATGAGCGATGACCCCACACAGGTACGGGAGTTCTTCGGCGCCCGTGCCGCCACCTGGGACTCCCGGTTTCCCGACGACGGCCCCGCCTATGCGGCCGCCGTCGCCGACCTCGGCCTGCTTCCGGGCGATGCCGTCCTGGACGCGGGCTGCGGCACCGGCCGCGCGTTGCCGCCGCTGCGTGAGGCGGTCGGCCCGACGGGCACGGTGATCGGCGCCGACCTGACGCCCGAGATGCTCATAGCCGCGGCGAAGGCGGGGCGCTCCGCGTCCGGAGCGCTGCTCCTCGCGGACGTCGCGCGGCTGCCGCTGCGGGACGGGGCCCTGGACGCGGTGTTCGGGGCCGGGCTGATATCGCACCTCGCCGACCCGGCCGGCGATCTGCGCGAGCTGGCCCGGGTGGTGCGGCCCGGCGGGCGGCTCGCGCTCTTCCATCCCATCGGCCGCGCCGCGCTGGCCGCCCGGCACGGACGGCAGATCACCGACGACGATCTGCGTGCCGAGCCCAACCTCGGCCCGCTGCTCGCCGCTTCGGGGTGGGAGCTGCGGAGCTACACGGACGAGGACCACCGCTATCTGGCACTGGCCGTGCGCACGGGATGACCGCGGTCCACGAACGCGGCTGACCGGGGTCCTACCGCGTACGCGGCCATCGGGTCGCGCCTCAACGAACCCGTCGGTCGAGAAGTTCCGGGAGTTCCGGGGAGATCACGGAACAGCTCTCGACGGGCGGGTTACTCACTGGTTAGGGTGCGCCGACGACCAGACGGGGACGCGAAGGGGTGGCTGACGTGGGTGCACCGGAATCCGTCGCGAGCGGCGCCGCCACCGGCACGGCCGGCTACGCCGACGCCGCCGCCACTGACGAGGACGCACTGTTCGTGCTGACGGCGGCACTGCTCACGCCGGCGCAGTTCCCGAGCGTGCTCGGCGACGACTACCCGGCGGCCTGCGCAGCCCTGCGCCTGGAGGCGTGGGCCGGTGGTTACGGGCTCGTGCTCGGCCAGGACGGCACGGGCGCCCGGTGGACCGTCGTCGTGGACGACGTCTCGCTGGTCGCCGTCGCCATCGCCTCCTGGGACTGCGGCATGGCGTACGACCTCTCCCCCGACGAGCGGTCCGTGGTGTGCGCGCTGCCAGGCTGGCCGCTGGCCGTCGCCACCGCCGCGCCCGGCCTCCCGGCGCCCCACGATCCCGCACCCGAGGAGGGCGCCCCCGCGCCGCTCGCCCCGCCGGACGGCACCGCATGGGGTCCGGCCCAGCGGCGCATGGGCGCCGACATGGTGGCCTTGCAGTGGGCGGAGTGGCGGGCCCGGTTGGGTGGCCCCGCGGAGGGCGGTGTCGGCGGGGCCGGCAATGGCACCGGCACCGGCCAGGATGGCGAGGTGGGGTCGGGCGACGGGGCCGAGGACGAGGCCTCCGGCCCGTACGGCACCGTGCGCCGGGCGCTCCGCGAGCTCAGCGCGTACGTCGAGGAGGCACCGCCCGTCGGCCGGGTCCGGTCCAGTTTCGCTGCCGGTGAGGCCCGGATGCTGCGCGCCGACGGTCCCGGCTGGTCGCTCGTGGCCCGCACCGACGACATGGCCTTCGTCCTGCTCGACGAGGCGCCGAACGAGGTGCTGCCGGTGACCCGTGGACCGCGGTTGCCCGCGCTCCTCAAGGCGCTTGACGCGATGGCGGTACGGCCGAGCTGAGCGCGCGCCCCCGTGCGGCGGGCCGAGGCGGCGTGGCGCCCGTCGCACCGCTGCGGCGACGCCGCACCGCCCGCGAACCGGGTGACCGGCCGGTCGGCGAGCGGTGACGTGGTCGACTTCCGCGCCCCGTACGGGAAGCCGGTCAGACCATATCCAGGGGGCGGTGCGGCCCCTCCGGCAGCTCGACCCCGATCGCGTCACCCGGCCGCACCTCGCCGCCGGTCAGCACGATCGACATGATCCCGGCCTTGCGGACGACCTGCCCGTTCTCGTCCCGGCCGAGGACCTGCTTCAGCAGTCCGTGCCGGTAGGCGTCGATCTGGGCGCACGGGTTGCGCAGGCCGGTGACCTCGACGACGGCCTCGGCGCCGAGGTGCAGCCGGGTGCCGGTGGGCAGGCCCAACAGGTCGATGCCGCGGGTGGTGACGTTCTCGCCGAGGGCGCCGGGGGCGACCTCGAAGCCGGCGCCCGCCACCTCGTCGAACAGCTCGGCGTGGATGAGGTGCACCTGGCGCAGGTTGGGCACGGTCGGGTCCTTGGCGACCCGGGAGCGGTGCTTGACGGTCACTCCGGCGTGCACGTCGCCCTCGACGCCGAGCCCGGCGAGGAGCGTGATGCTCGCACGGTTCGGCTTGGTGAACGAGTAGGTGCCGTTGCTGCTGACCGTCGTGACGGTGCCGGTACCGAAGGCGTCGGTCGTCGCTGCGCTCATGATGTGGAGCTCCCCTTCCCCTGGTGCGCTGGAGTGGCGCGTTCTCGACCCTATGCGATGCCCTGGACCCGCAGCGGTGCGCCCACCTCGTGCAGATGGCCGAGGGCCTGGCGGTAGGACTCGACGAAGCCGGTCTCGGTGTACGGGAGGCCGAGCGCCTCGCAGTGTGCGCGGACGGCGGGCTGGACGAGGCGCAGATGGGGCCGGGGCAGGCTGGGGAAGAGGTGGTGCTCGATCTGGTAGTTGAGGCCGCCGAGGAACCAGTCGGTGACGGCGCCGCCGCGGATGTTGCGGGAGGTCAGGACCTGGCGGCGCAGATGGCCCCAGGAGCCGCCGTCCGGATGGGCGTCGGGCCTTTCCATGCCCTTGTGGTTGGGGGCGAAGGCCATGCCGAGGTGCACGCCGAGCAGCATCTGGTGGAGCAGTGCGAAGACGAGGGCCTGGAGCGGGGTCAGCAGCGTGAGCAGCAGGGCCGCGTAGCCGGCGAGGTGGGCGAGGAGCAGGGCGCCCTCGACGAGGCGTTCGCGCGGGGTGCGATAGGGGCCGGTGCGGGAGAGCAGGGCCTGCACTCCGTACACCTTGAGGGCGATGCCCTCCAGGGTGGTGAGCGGGAAGAAGAGCCATGCCTGGTGGCGGGTGAGCCACCGGCGCAGGCCGGTGCGGCCGGTGGTCTGGTGGGCGGCGAAGACGAGGACGTCGGCGGCGACGTCCGGGTCCTTGTCGAGGTGGTTGGGGTTGGCGTGATGGCGGTTGTGCTTGTCGTTCCACCACTCACGGCTCATGCCGAGCAGCAGGTTGGCGTGGACGAGCTGGATCAGCCGGCTGACGCCGCGGTTGCGGGTGATCTGCGCGTGGCCCGCGTCGTGGCCGACGAACGCGACCCGGGCGGAGAAGAGCGCGAGCGGGAGGGCGAGGGGCAGGGCCCACCAGGACGGGCCGACGAGGGCGAGTCCGGTGACGACGGCCGCGATGCCCAGGAGGTTGGCGACGATGCTCCGGGCGTACCAGCCGGGGCGGTGGTCGAGGAGTCCTTGCGCCCTGACGGTCCGGAGGAGCGGGGCGAACTCGCTGCCGGCGCCCTTGGGACGGGGTGCTGCTGCGGGTGCTGGCGGCGCGGTGAGGGTCGCGGTGGCCTGGGGCATGTCGGTCTCCGGGGTCCGGGAAGGGGCTGGGGCGCGGGCCGCGCCGGCTACCGAAAACGTACGGATCGGTGATCGTTCCGGGCCATGGCGTCACCACCCGGACCGGGTCGGGGGGCGGCCCGGGTGCGGGGGTGGGGCTTTCCCCACCCCGGCGGTACGGAGTGACGGGGATCACAGCGTCAAGGTTCGCCGGCGGTTGGGGAGTTGAGCTACCTTCGGCCGCTCGACCCAGTAGTCAAATTTGAGGAATGCGTTGTCGCAGTCTCCGTCGCAGTCGCTCTCGTCCTCGTCCTCGTCCTCACCCCTGTCCTCTCCCTCGTCCTCTCCCTCGTCCTTAGTCCCGGCCCCTGAACTCGCCCGCTGCTCCGTCCTCTTCCTGCCCGCCGATCCGTATCGGGCGGGACGGATCGCCTTCTGGTCCGCCGGCTCGTTCGAGTCGGGCACCGCGCTGACCGTCGTCGACGCCGACGTGCGGCCGCGGACCGTCCGCGCGCACCTGCTCTCCGTACGGGAGGCCCTGCCCGTCCTCGTCCGGGCACGCTTCGACGAGAACGCCTCTGCGTCGGCGGCCTTCTGGGGCGCGGCCGTGCTCTTCTCCCTGGACCTCGTCTCGCGCGGGCTGATCCTCCCCGGCCTCACCTCGCACGACCACGACTGCTGGCGCGTCGGCCCGCTGGGCCCCAAGGAGCTGGCGGCCCTGCGCGATCTGGCCGCGTCGATGCCGCCGTCGGCCCATGCCGTGCCGCTTCCGGAACCGGACGGGGACGGCGGGCCGCTGCTGCCCGAACCCGAGGAGCTGCTCCGCGCGTTCGCCGACGCCGTCGCCGACGTCCTGCCCCGCACCCCCGCCGCCGCTCTCGCCGCCGGCGGCCCCGCCTTCGCGGCCGACGAGCACCATGCGCCCGAGGCGCTGCCGCACCAGCGCGCCTGGGCGGCGGACGTGGCGGCCGGCCACGACGCGGGCGTACGCCTGTCGCTGCGCGTGGAGTTGGTGGGCGCGGACACGGTGGGCGCGGACACGGTGGGCGCGGAGTCGATGGGCGCGGAGACCGACGAAGAGACGTCCCCAGCCGACGCGCCCTCGTTCCGTGCGGTCCTGCAGATGCACGCCGTCGCCGATCCCACGCTCGTCGCCGACGCGGCGGACGTGTGGGCGGGGACGGCTCCGGCGGGCGCGGCCTTCGGGGCGCGGGCGCGGATGGACGCGCTGCTCGCGCTGCGGCGCGCGGCACGCGCCTGGGCGCCGCTCTCGCCGCTCCTGTCGGCCGCGGTGCCCGACGCGATGGAGCTGGCCGACGAGGAGGTGGCCGAGCTGCTCGGGCCGGCCGCTCGCGCGCTCGCCGCCACGGGTGTACGGGTCCACTGGCCGCGCGACCTGGCGCACCGGCTCACGGCGCGGGCCGTCATCGGGCCGCCGGACGAGCACGGCGAGCAAGGGGAACCGGGCGCGCCGGGCGAGGCCGGGGCCGGTGCCCGCGGCCGGGGTGACGCGTTGCCGTCGTTCCTCTCCGCCGACGCCCTGCTCGCCTTCCACTGGCGCTTCGCGATCGGCGACGAGGAGCTGACCCGCGAGGAACTCGACCGGCTCGCCGAGGCCGGCCGGCCGCTGGTCCGGCTGCGCGACCAGTGGGTGCTCGTCGACCCGGACGAGGTGCGGCGCGCCCACGCGCGGCAGGACCGCAAGCTGACGCCGGTCGACGCGCTCGGCGCCGTGCTCACCGGCACCACCGAGGTCGACGGACGGCGGGTCGAGGTCCAGGCCACCGGCTGGGTGGAGCGGCTGCGGGCCCGGCTCGCCGACCCCGAGGGCGGCGGACAGGAGGTCGCCCAGCCCGCCGCACTCGCCGCGACGCTGCGCGACTACCAGCTGCGCGGCCTCGCCTGGCTGCACCGGATGACCTCGCTCGGCCTCGGCGGCTGCCTCGCCGACGACATGGGCCTCGGCAAGACCATCACCCTGATCGCGCTCCATCTGCACCGGCAGACCGATCCGGCAGCGGCGGGTCCGACGCTCGTGGTCTGCCCGACCTCGCTCATGGGCAACTGGCAGCGTGAGATCGAGAGGTTCGCCCCCGGCACGCCGGTGCGCCGCTTCCACGGCGTGTCGCGCTCGCTGGACGGGCTCGCCGACGGCGAGTTCGTGCTCACGACGTACGGCACGATGCGGCTCGACGCCGCCCGGCTCGCGGACCAGGCGTGGGGGCTGGTCGTCGCCGACGAGGCGCAGCACGTCAAGAACCCCTACTCGGCGACGGCCCGCGCGCTGCGCACCATCGGCGCGAAGGCGCGCGTGGCGCTGTCGGGCACGCCCGTCGAGAACAACCTCTCCGAGCTGTGGGCGATCCTCGACTGGACGACCCCGGGACTGCTCGGGGGGCTCGGCGCGTTCCGTACGCGGTACGCCTCCGCCGTCGAGGGCGGCACCGACCCGGCAGCGGCGGCGCGCCTCGCCGCGCTCGTACAGCCGTTCCTCCTGCGCCGTCGCAAGTCGGACCCGGGCATCGCGCCCGAGCTGCCGCCGAAGACCGAGACCGACCGGGCCGTGCCGCTCACGAAGGAGCAGGCGGGGCTGTACGAGGCGGTGGTGCGGGAGACGCTGGCGGCCATCGCCGAGGCGGACGGGATGGAGCGGCGCGGCCTGGTGGTCAAGCTGCTCACCGGACTCAAGCAGATCTGCAACCATCCGGCGCAGTATCTGAAGGAGGACCCGGGGCAGGACCCGGCGCTCGGCACAGGGGGCCGCATCGCGGGGCGCTCGGGCAAGCTGGAGCTGCTCGACGAACTCCTCGACACGATCCTCGCGGAGGACGCGAGCGTGCTGGTCTTCACGCAGTACGTGCGGATGGCCCGGCTGTTGGAGGCGCATCTGGCGGCGCGGGGCGTGCCGACACAGTTCCTGCACGGCGGCACGCCGGTCGCCGAGCGGGAGGCGATGGTCGCCCGTTTCCAGAACGGCGAGGTGCCGGTCTTCCTGCTCTCCCTGAAGGCGGCGGGCACCGGACTCAACCTCACCCGGGCCGGCCATGTCGTGCACTACGACCGCTGGTGGAACCCGGCCGTGGAGGCGCAGGCCACCGACCGGGCGTACCGGATCGGACAGACCCAGCCCGTGCAGGTCCACCGGCTGATCGCCGAGGGCACGATCGAGGACCGGATCGCGCAGATGCTGGAGCGCAAGCGGGCACTGGCCGACTCGGTGCTCGCCTCGGGCGAGGCGGCCCTGACGGAGCTGACGGACGCGGAACTCTCGGAACTGGTGCGGCTGCGCGGGGAGGACGGACGATGAGCGAGTACGGGACCCACGGAGACGACGGGTACGACCGGTACGACGGGTGGGACGGGGAGGACCAGGGCTACGGGGGCCACGGGGGCCACGGCTGGGTCGGGGAGGACCGAGCGCACGGGGACCATGGCCGGGACGGGGGACGCGGGGGCCGCGGGCGCTACCGGGAGCACGCTGACGCGACGCGGACCTTCGCGGCGCTGCCACCCGTCCAGGGCGGTGCGTTCGCCCGCACCTGGTGGGGCCGGGCATGGCTGAAGGCCCTCGAGGACACGGCGCTGGACGGCCGGCAGTTGAAGGCGGGGCGGCGACGCGCCCGGGCGGGGGCAGTGGGCGCGGTCTCGGTGCGGCCGGGGCGGATCACGGCCTTGGTGCGGGATCCGGACGGCACGTCGTACCGCAGTGACGTGCTGCTCCAGGAGCTGTCCGAGGCGGAGTGGGACCGGCTGGTCGAACTGGCGGTGGCCAGTGCGGGACACATCGCGGCGCTGCTGGACCGCGAGATGCCGCCGCACCTGGTGGAGGACGCGGCGGCGGCCGGGCTGGAACTGCTGCCGGGCATCGGCGACCTGGAGCCCGAGTGCGGCTGCGATGCCTGGGACCACTGCCCGCACACGGCGGCGCTCTGCTACCAGGTGGCGCGGCTGCTCGACGAGGACCCGTTCGTGCTGATGCTGATGCGGGGACGGGGCGAGCGTGCGCTGATCGAGGCGCTGCAGGAGCGCAGCGCGGCGTGGGCCACGGTGGAATCCGACGGGTCGCGGGGCGGGCGGTCCGGCGTGTCGGGCGGCTTCGGTACGACGGGCGGCTCGGGCGGGGCCGGCGTGCCGGGTCTCTCGGGTGCGGCAGGTGCGTCAGGTGTCTCGGGTGTCTCGGGTGTCTCTGCGGCGGAGGCGTTCGCGGCGGGTGGCATCCTGCCTCCGCTGCCCGCGCCGCCGGTCCCGTCCGCCGCGCCGGGCGCGCCGCCGTCCCTCGACACGGAGACCGACCCGGAGCCGGGCCTCGACCCGGCGGCCCTGGAGTTCCTCGCGGCGGACGCGGCTGCCCGGGCCCACCGGCTGCTGTCCGGTGTTGCCACGGCGGTGCCGTCGCCGCCCGGCCCGGCGCAGGCGGAGCCGAGCGCCGCGACGACGCTCACCGACCCGCCCCTGACGGTGGCCCAGGACGCGGTACGGCTGGCCGCCGGCTCCCCCGCGTCGTGGATCGCGGCCCGCCTCGCCGCCGGCACGGGCCGCACCCGGACCGGCCTCGACCTCGCGGTCCGCGCCTGGCGCCTCGGCGGCCCGGCCGGCCTCGCGGTCCTGGAGGAGGAGTGGACCCCGGACCCCGACGCCCTGCGTCGGGCCGAGGCCCGGCTCCTGGACGCCTGGGACCCCGCCGACCGGCCCGCCCTCCACCCGTCCGGCCCGGCCCGCTGGACCCTGACGGGCACGGGCGTCCAGCTCCGCCTGGGCGAGGACGGCCGCTGGTGGCCGTACCGCGAGGAGGACGGTCTCTGGACCCCGGCGGGCCCGCCGGACCACGACCCGGCGGCGGCGCTGTCGGGCGTGGCGGAGGGGTAGCCGCGCGGGCGCACGGGTGGGACGGGGCGGTGCGGAACGGCGAGGCCCCGAACGTCGGGCCGGCCTCCCGCACCGGGTGTCGCGCGCCGAGACTCCCCGCCCCGCCCCGCGCCCTCCCGGCGCGCCTCACTGCAGCGGAGCCGTCAGCTTCCTGCCGGTGTCCGACGGTGCTGCCAGGCTGCAGGCGATCCTGTCCTCGCCCAGGAGGTAGCTGGTGCGGTACGGGTACTGGACGAAGGTGGTCCAGCGGGTGCCGAGGGGCTGCGCGGCGGCCTTGACGCGGAGAGGGGCCCGGCAGAGCGCGGCGGCCGCGTCCCGTACCGCGCGGTCGTCGCCGTAGCTTCCGGTGAGGAGGGGACGGGCGACGACCTCGGCGTCGTGGGGCGTGTCGCAGGCGCGGCGGACGACGGTGCCGGGCGCGTCGCGGTCGATGTCGAAGCAGTCACCGACGCGCAGGGTGTCGTACGGCGTGCGGACGGGCGGGTTCGCAGTGGCGCGCCGCTGCCGCGGGGGCGTGGCGGACGCGGACGGGCGCGGCACGGCGGTGGCCGTCGCCGTGGCCGTCGCCGTGGCCTCGGTACGGCCCTCCGCCGTGCGGTCCGCGGTGCGGACGGGCAGCGGGCTGGGGCGCTCGGCCAGTGCCGAGGGGTGCTGACCGGGCGGCGCGGCGGACGGGTCGACGGCGTCGAGAGGGTCGGCTGTCCCGCTCGTGTCGTGTGCCGGGGGCGGCGCGCCGTGCAGATCGCTTTCGGGCCCACCACCGTGTGCGGTGAAGGCCACCGAGAGCGCCACTATGGTGGCGAGCGCGGCGACCGGCAGGACGACGACGCCCGGCCGTCGCGGTGGCCGGGCGTCGCGGGACGGGGTTTCCGTCGGCGGGCGGTGCATGGGAATCAGCCTCGCCCGCGCATGCCCATGTGGCGAGCGATACCGGCGCATTGGGCCCCGCTCGTACAGAACCGTGACAATCCCGCTGCTCGCACGAGACCCGGGGCCCACGCCATGGAAGACCTACAGTCCGAGCTGGCGCTCGGCCGCGTCGACGGTCTGGGCGAGCAGCACGGCGATGGTCATCGGGCCGACGCCACCGGGGACCGGGGTGATGAGGGAGGCGCGCTCGGCGGCGCCGGCGAAGTCGACGTCGCCGACGTTGCCGGCGTTGTAGCCGGCGTCGATCACGACGGCGCCGGGCTTGATGTCCTCGCCCTTGATGAACTGCGGCTTGCCGACGGCGGCGACCAGGATGTCGGCCTCACGCACGGCGGCGGAGAGGTCGGTGGTGCGGGAGTGGCAGTAGGTGACGGTGGCGTCGCGGCCGAGGAGCAGCAGGCCGGCCGGCTTGCCGAGGATGGCGCTGCGGCCGACGACGACGGCCCGCTTGCCGCTGAGCTCGACCTCGTACTCGTCGAGCAGCCGCATGATGCCGCCGGGGGTGCAGGAGACGAAGCCGGGCAGACCGAAGCCCATGGCGGCGAAGGAGGCCATGGTGACGCCGTCGACGTCCTTCTCCGGGGCGATGGCCTCGAAGGCGGCGCGCTCGTCGATGTGCGGGCCGACCGGGTGCTGCAGCAGGATGCCGTGGACCTCGGGGTCCTCGGAGAGCGCGGTGATCGCCGCGACGAGCTCCTCGGTGGTGGTCTCGGCGGGCAGCTCGACGTGCTTGGAGCGGATTCCGGCCTTCGCGCAGCGGTTCTGCTTCATCTTGACGTACGTGACGGAGGCCGGGTCGGCTCCGACGAGGACGGTGGCGAGGCAGGGGGTGGTGCCGGTGCGGCGGGTGATCTCGGCGGCGCGGGCCGCGGTCTCCTCGACCGTGCGGCGGGCGAGCGCGGTGCCGTCCATGAGGCGTGCGGTGCTGGTGGACATGGGCCACTCCTGGGCGTCGTCGAGAACGTGGTTCGCCCAGGCGCACGGCTGCGACACGGCCGCGTGCACCGGTTCTGCGAGTACGCGCGTCCGCCGGGCCGCTCCCCGGTGGTGATCCACCTCAAGCGCCAGTCACGGCCCGGTCCCACTGTACGGGACCCCCGGGTGATGGGTACCGGTCAGGGCGCATATGCGGGCCGGTCCGGACGCTTGTCGGCCCGCCGTGCGCGCATGACGATGGCGTCCACGGTGCCGACGGGTGCCCGACGACCTCGACGGGGAGGCCGAGTTGAGCGTGAGCGACACGTGGCGTGACACGTGGGCGGACACGGACGGTGCGGCGGTGCGGCGGGCGCACGAGGCGTTCACGGCCGACGGGCAGCTCGCGGCCCCGCCGGGCTGCCCGGGCGTCCGGCCGCTGGTGGCGGACTCCTGGCGGCGTTCGGCGCGGGCGCGGGTGAGCCCGGACGGCGCGGCGCGCGTGGAGCTGGACGAGGACGAGCTGGCCGGGCACCGGGAGGAGCATCCGCTGGCGGCGGCGATGCCGGTGGTCCGGGAGCTGATGGGGGCGTACGCGCGGGACGGCGAGCATCTGCTCGCGGTGTGCGACGCGGCGGGCCGGATGCTGTGGGTGGAGGGGCATCCGGGGACGCTGCGGCTGGCACGCGGGATGAACTTTGTGCCCGGGGCGCGCTGGTCGGAGTCGGCGGCGGGGACGAACGCGCCGGGGACGGCCATGGCGCTGGACCGGCCGGTGCAGGTGTGCGCGGCGGAGCACTTCCGGCGGCCGGTGCAGGCGTGGACCTGCGTGGCGGCGCCGGTGCACGATCCGCACTCCGGGCGGCTGCTCGGGGCGGTGGACATCACCGGCGGGGACGGGCTGGCGCATCCGCACAGTCTGGCGTTCGTGCAGGCGGTGGCGCGGGCCGCCGAGTCGCAGCTCGCGCTCGTCTCCCCCGCCCCGCCGGCCGGCCGGCCGCGGCTCACGGCCCTGGGCCGGGACGAGGCGCTGCTGCACGTGGCGGGGCGGCGGCTGCGGCTGAGCCGCCGGCACAGCGAGATCCTGGTGATCCTGGCGCAGCGCCCGGAGGGCGTGTCCGGGGACGAGCTGCTCACGCTGCTGTACGAGGACGAGTCGGTCACGCCGGTGACGCTGCGGGCGGAGCTGTCCCGGCTGCGCGGCCTGCTCGGCGCGGAGCTGCTCGCCTCCCGTCCGTACCGGCTGACGGAGGCGGTGGACGCGGACTTCGCGGTGGTGGACCGGCGGCTGGCGTCGGGGGCCGTGTCGACGGCGCTCCGTGGGTACGCGGGACCGCTGCTGCCGTCGTCGTGCGCGCCGGGAGTGGTACGGCTCCGGGAGCGGCTGACCGGGCGGCTGCGGGCGGCGCTGGTGGACCGGGGCGATCCGGGGCTCCTCGCGGACTGGGCGTACAGCGCGTGGGGCGAGGACGACGTGGCGGTGTGGCGGGCGCTCGCCTCGGCCGCACCGGCGGCGCAGGCCCCTGCCGTACGGGCACGGCTCGCCGCCCTGGACGCCGAACTGGCGTCGGGTGCAACGGGGTTGCAACGTCCGGCGGCGCACACTCGGCACTGACCGCCGGCCGGGCAGGAACGGGCGGCGGGGCCGCGTCGCACGCGGTCGTGTCGCACGGGCTCGCAGCGCGGGCGGTCGTACGCATTCGCAGCGCGGGCGGTCGTGTCGCACGCGTTCGCAGCGCGGGCGGTCGCACTCGTTCGCAGCGCGGGCGGTCGTGTCGCACGCGCTCGCACCGCGGGCGGTCGCACGCATTCGCACCGCACGTGGTCGCTTCACACGCGTTCGCAGCGCGGGCGGTCGCGTCGCGTGGCCGCAACGCGGGTGATCGCACCGGACACGGCCGCACAGCCAGCGGTCGTACGACACGTGGCACACCGCGGGCGGTCGCACCGCGCACAGCCGCATCCCACGCGGCCACACCGCAAGTGGCCGCAAGCAGGTCGCATCGCAGGTCGCACAGAGGGAGGCCATGCCCATGACCCGTTTCGCCGCACCCGGTACCGAGGGTTCGCTCATGTCGTACGCGGGGCGCTACGACCACTGGATCGGCGGTGAGTACGTCGCCCCGGCGCGCGGGCGGTACTTCGACAACCCGAGCCCGGTCGACGGCCGCCCCTTCACGGAGGTGGCGCGCGGCACCGCCGAGGACGTGGAGCGCGCCCTCGACGCGGCGCACGCGGCCGCCCCGGCGTGGGGTCGCACCGCGCCGGCCGAGCGGGCGCAGGTGCTGCTGCGGATCGCGGACCGGATGGAACAGAACCTGGAGGCCCTCGCGGTCGCGGAGAGCTGGGAGAACGGCAAGCCGGTCCGCGAGACGCTGGCGGCGGACATCCCGCTCGCCATCGACCACTTCCGCTACTTCGCGGGCGCGCTGCGCGCCCAGGAGGGCGCGCTCAGCCAGATCGACGACGACACCGTCGCGTACCACTTCCACGAGCCGCTGGGCGTCGTCGCCCAGATCATCCCGTGGAACTTCCCCGTCCTGATGGCGGTCTGGAAGCTGGCGCCCGCCCTCGCCGCGGGCAACACGATCGTCCTGAAGCCCGCCGAGCAGACCCCCGTCTCCGTCCACTACTGGATGAGCCTGGTCGCCGACCTGCTGCCGCCCGGCGTGGTCAACATCGTCAACGGCTTCGGCGAGGAGGCCGGCAAGCCCCTGGCGTCCTCCCCGCGGGTCGCGAAGATCGCGTTCACCGGTGAGACGACGACGGGCCGGCTGATCATGGGATACGCCGCCGAGAACCTCAAGCCGGTCACGCTGGAGCTGGGCGGCAAGTCGCCCAACATCTTCTTCGACGACGTCTCGTCGGCCGACGACGACTTCCTCGACAAGGCCCTCGAAGGCTTCACCATGTTCGCCCTCAACCAGGGCGAGGTCTGCACCTGTCCCTCCCGCGCGCTGATCCAGCGCGGCCACTACCACGAGTTCCTGGAGGCGGCGATCGCCCGTACGGAACGCATCGTCCCGGGGCACCCCCTCGACACCGCCACGATGATCGGCGCCCAGGCGTCCGACGACCAGCTGAAGAAGATCCTCGCCTACCTGGAGATCGGCCAGCAGGAGGGCGCCAAGATCCTGACGGGCGGTCAGCGTATCGAGCACGGCGGCGAGTTGGCTGGAGGCTTCTACGTCCAGCCCACCGTCTTCGAGGGCGACAACCGCATGCGGATCTTCCAGGAGGAGATCTTCGGACCGGTCGTCGCCGTCACCTCCTTCGCCGACTTCGACGACGCCGTCCGCACCGCCAACGACACCCTCTACGGCCTCGGCGCCGGCGTCTGGACCCGCGACACCACCACCGCCTACCGCGCGGGCCGCGCGATCCAGGCGGGCCGCGTCTGGACGAACTGCTACCACGCGTATCCGGCGCACGCGGCCTTCGGCGGTTACAAGCAGTCGGGGGTCGGACGGGAGACCCACAAGATGATGCTGGAGCACTACCAGCAGACGAAAAACCTGCTGGTGAGCTACTCGCCGAAGAAACTCGGTTTCTTCTAGAAGCCTGAAAAGAGGCACCTGACCGGGGCTTACACCCGGACAGGCGCCCCTGGCTCGCCCCACCTAGCGAGGGATCGCTTTTGCGCCGGAGCTCCCGATTCATCCCACCGGTGCCCCACCCCTGACCAGCTCTTCCGGACCAGTCACGGACCAACCCCTACGTCTTCCCGCAGAGGGCCGGGCCCATGACAACCAGCGATCGTCGAAGGGCCGTTGGCAAGGTTCAAGAGGCCGGGGTGTACAGCTCGCTCGTGCGCGTGAGCCGATGATGGCCGCCCGTCGGCGTGGACGGGCCCGTGCGGACCGCGCCGCCCGCCACCAGGATCCGCCCGTCGGCCAGTGGCACCGCCGCGAACTCGGTGCGGCCCACCGCCATCCCGGCCGCCGGCGACCAGCTCCGGGTCAGCGGGTCGTACAGCACGGCGCTGCTCAGGCCCGCGTCGTGCAGGGGCTCCGTGCTGCCGCCCACCACCAGGACCTGGCCCGAGGGCAGCGGGAGGGCCCGGTGCAGGGAACGGCCGCAGGGCATGTCCGGCTCGCGGGTCCAGGCGCCGGGGCCGGGGCGGTAGCGCTCGGCGGTGGCCAGGCTGTACGGGTCGACGCGTCCGTCGGGTCCGATGTCCCCGCTCGTGCCGCCCCCGGTGGCCAGCACGGAACCGTCGGGCAGCGGCGTCAGTTGGTGGGCGGTACGGGGCGCGGCGAGGCCGGAGGTGCGGGTCCAGGTGCCGGTGCCCGGGTCGTAGCGCTCGCAGTACGCTAGGGCGGCCCCTCCCGACCCGTCCCGGCGGGTCGCGGTCCAGCCGCCGGCCACCAGGACGCTGCCGTCGGCCAGGGCCACGGCGGGATGGTACGCCCGGGCGTCGGTGAGGTCGCCGGTCGCGGTCCACCGTCCGCCGACCTCGGGGTCGAACACCTCGGCCGAGGTCAGTGAATGCTCGGAGTCCCCCGAGCGGCGGTCGCTGCCGCCCGCCACCAAGACCCGGCCGTCGGCGAGCAGTGTCGCGGAGTGCCCGCAACGGGCCTGCCCCATGGGCGCGGTGTCCGTCCAGCGGCCGGTCTCGGGGTCGTACACCTCGGCCGTGCCGAGTGGGCGCACGGGGAAGGAGAGCGGGCCGGTGTAGCCGCCGGTCACGAGGACCCGGCCGTCGGCGAGGACGGTGGTGGTGTGCATCCGCCGGGCGGTGCGCAGGGGCGCCGTCTCCGACCAGGTGCCCGTGGCCGGGGCGAACAGGGCCGCCTCGGCGGTGGCGCCGAGCAGCGCGTCCGCCCCGCCCGCGAGGAGGACCCGGCCGTCGGGGAGCCGGACCGCGCCGCTCGCCGCGCCGAACAGGTCCCGCTCCCAGGGAAGTGCGCCGACCGGTGCCCAGTGACCGGTGCTCATGGCGTGAACACCTCGGCCTCCCTCGCGGAGGCATCCGCGGCGAAGATCGGGGCGGCGGCCCCGGCGCGGGAGACCCCGCCCGCCGCGAGCACCCGGCCGTCGGCGAGCGAGGTCGCGCCGAACGCCCAGCGTCCGGTCCGCAGTGGCCCGGCAGGGGACCAGCGACGGGCGGCCGGGTCGAAGCGCAGCGCGCTCGGGAAGCCCACGTCCAGGGCGGCGTCGTCCGCGCCGCCGAACACCAGGACCTCGCCCGAGGGCAGGGGCAGCGCCCGGGGGTAGTTGCGGGTCCACGGCAGCGGCTGTTCGTCGTACCAGGTTCCGGTCACCGGGTCGTAGCGTTCCACCCTCGTCGTCCCGTACGGGTCGAAGCGGGCGTCGTCGGAGCGCGACCGTCCACCGCCCATGGCAAGGACCGTGCCGTCGGGCAGCGGGACGGCCTGGTGGCCGTACCGGGCGTCGCGCAGCGCCCCCGTCGCCGCCCAGCTGTCGGTGCGCGGGTCGTAGACCTCGCAGAGGGCGAGCGCGGTCGGCACGACCTGCCCGGTGGCGGCCAGGCCGGCGACCGCGAGGAGGCGTCCGCCCGGCAGCGGGGCCATGATGTGGTGCCAGCGGGCGTCGGCCATCTCGGCGGCGGGCGACCAGGTGCCGGTGTCCGGGTCGAAGAGCTCGGCGGTCGTCAGGGTGACGACGGTCCGTGCGTCGCGGAGCCGGTTGCCGCCCGCCACGAGGACCCGGCCGTCCGTCAGCAGGGTGGCCGAGTGCCCGTACCGGGCACCGGCCATGGGCGCCACGGGCGTCCAGGTCCCGGTCCCGGGGTCGTAGAGCTCGCTACTGGCGACGGTGCTCGGCGGGAAGGCCTGCGAGCCGGTGATGCCGCCCGCGGCAAGGACCCGGCCGTCGCGAAGCACCATCAGCGAGTGGATGCGGCGTGCCTCGTGCAGCCTGCCCGTCGCGGTCCAGGTGCCCGAGGCCGGGTCGAGCACCGCTGTGTCGGCGAGGGCTTCGAGAAGTCGTCCGGCGCCGCCGGCGGCGAGCACCCGGCCGTCGAGGAGGGTGACGGGACCCTCGTACTGACCGTGCCAGTAGACCATCGGGATGGGGAGCGTCCCGGCCGGTGTCCAGTGTCCGGTGACGGTTCCGGCGGGCTGCGGCCGGTCACCGCCGTCCGTCACGAGCGTGCGCATCCTCGTCCTCCTTCCGCTCGCTGCGTCACCGCGTGCTCGCGGGCGTGTAGATCTCGCTGGTGGCGGTGACCTCGTCCTCGCCGAGGACGGGGGCCGCGGGCCCGGACCGGGTCAGTCCGCCGACGGCGAGGACCCGGCCGTCCCGGAGGGCGACCGCGGCCGGTGCCCAACGGCCCTCCACCATGCCGAACTCCGTGGACCACGCGCGCGCGACCGGGTCGTAGAGCATCGCGTTCTGGTAGCCGACGGCGAGCGAGATGTCGTCGGTACCGCCGATGACGAGCACCTGGCCCGAGGCGAGCGGGACCGCCCGGTGGTGGCTACGGCCCCACGGCATGTCGGTGTCGGTGCTCCAGGTGCCGGAGCCGGGGTCGAAGCGCTCCGTCACCCATTGGCTGTACGGGTCGAACGCCCAGTCGTCGGAGCGGAAGCCGCGCATGTCGCCGCCCGTCACCAGCACGCTGCCGTCGGGCAGGAGGGTCGCCTGATGGCCCTTGCGGGCGCCGGCCAGCGTGCCGGTGGGCGCCCAGAGCCCGGTGGCCGGGTCGTACGTCTCGCAGTAGCCGAGCGCCCCGTAGCGACCCCTCCCGACCGCGAGGACCCCGCCGACGAGCAGCACCCGGCCGTCGCCGAGGAGCACGGCCGGGTGGCCGAAGCGCGCGTCGGTCATGGGCCGGGCCGGGGTCCACTGGCCGGTGACGGGGTCGTAGAGCTCGGCGGTCCGCAGGGTGTAAGGAGTGGGGCCGGGGCGTGCGGTGGCGCCGCCCGCCACCAGGACCCGGCCGTCCGGGAGCCGGGTCGCCGAATGGGAGAAGCGGGCCTGGCGCAGCGCGCCGGTGGGTGTCCAGCGCCCGGTGGCGGGGTCGTGGACCTCGGCGGTGGCGAGCCCTTCGGCGGGGCCGTCGGGGGCGTGGCCGATGCCGCCGACGGCCAGCACCCGGCCGTCGGCGAGCGGGGTCACGGTGTGCAGCCTGCGCGGGGTCCACATCGGGGCGGCGGCCGTCCAGGTGCCCGCGCCCGGGTCGTAGAGCGTGGTGGCGTCGGTGGGCGTGCGCCGGCCGTCCTCGCCGCCGGCCAGGAGCACCCGGCCGTCGCCGAGGAGCACGGCGGCGTCGGCGGGCTGGCCCCAGAACCCGGCGAAGGGCAGAGGTCCCGTGGCGGTCCAGGCGCCGGGCGCGGCGTCGACCGTGGCCGCGTTCCGGTGAGCGGTGGCCTGCGCCCGCCGGGCGGGCAGCCCCGGGCCCGCCGCCCCGCCGACGGTCCCCGGTCGGCCGAAGGCGCCCCCTCCGCCCGAAACCCCCGGACCGCCCCGTCCGCCCGAACTCCCCGGACCGCCCGAACTCGCCGGACCGCCCGGACCGCCCGGACCGCCGCTCGGGAGCTTCACCGCTCCACCTTCGCCACGGTGTACCGGACCACGAGCAGCAGGTCGAGCACGGCCTCCGGGTCGAGTCCCGAGCCGTCCCGCAGATCGGCGGCAAGCGCGGCGATCCGATCGGCCGGCACGGTCAGTTCCCACTCCTCCCCCGCCTCCGTGACCAGGCCGCCCGCCCCGTCGACGGCCCCCTTCGGCTGGCCGCCGAGCGAGGGATCGGCGGCCAGGCTGATCTCCGCGGAGTGGCCGCGCCGGGCGACGAGGGTGCCGGCCAACGGCTCCCCGTCGCCGTAGCAGTCCACGTACCGCCGTCGGCCGTCGGGTCGCGGCTCTCCGGACAGGACGAGGACGAGTTCGGGCTGCGACACCGTGATCCGCTCGTCCCGGAAGACGTACGGGAAGCGGTCCTTGGCCACCGTGAAGCGGAGCGTCGCCGCCTCGCCCGGCTGCGGGGAGAGGAAACGGCTCCAGCGGTCGCCGAACTCCCGCCGGGCGCTGAACACCCGGAAGAGGGAGGAGGCGCCGTCCCCGTGCGCCCATTGGGTGAGCGCCGTGCGCAGTTCGGTCACGGCCCGCTCGGCGAGCGCGCTGCCGCCGTCGCGTGCGGTGTAGCGCAGGTGGAGGACGACGTCGCTGATCGACTCGTAGTCGAACTGCCGGAACTCCTCGGGCAGCGACAGCCGCCACTGGCTCACCGCCCCCGCGCCCTCGAACGGCAGGAACCGCTCGTCGCGCAGGCTGGTCTCGAAGAGGCCCGAGTCGTCCTGGCCGGTGCTGGTCACAATGGACTGGCCGGCTCCGGTGCTGTCGCGGAACCGGGTGTCGGAGCGTTGCCGGGCGTACTTCCCGTCGGTCAGCCGCGGGTCGACCCGTACGGTGCTGTCGAGCAGGGTCGCCGTCAGGTTGACGGAGGTGTATGGGCCCGCCACGCACGGCACGGTCACGGCCAGGTTCTTGATCCGGCGCAGGTAGTGCCCGGGGGTGTCCAGGTCGAACAGGGCCTCCGGGAGGGAGACGTACGTGCTGCCGGTCTCCTTCAGCCGGAGCAGGGCGACGGGGTCGATCTGGGCCAGCGAGATCCGCTTGGTCAGCTCGAACTCCCGGGCGTTGGCCTCGTGGTACGCGGCGTCGAGCCGGCCGAGGTCGACGCTCAGCCGCTCGCCGGAGAACAGCCCCTTGTACAGGGTGTCCCAGTAGCCGAACCGGATGTAGTCGGAGTCCTCGACGCCCAGTTCGTGGCGGAAGGACCGCTCGGCGCGCTTGGCCAGGTCGTACGCGAGCTGGTACGCCTGGAAGTAGCTGGTGGCGAGCCGTCCCGCCATCCAGTCGTACAGCTCCTCGCTCGTGTACTTCTCGTACAGGAAGGCGTCCGCCTCGCGGGCGTTGGCCAGCTGGAGGTCGTGGTTCTCCAGCTCCTTCTGGGCCGTCTGGAGGCGGATCTCCGCTGCGGTGATCTGCCGGTCGAGCTGCTGCTGCTCGATACGGCCCTGGGCGGCCTGGAAGTCCCAGTCGTCCCGGCGCCGGTCGTAGCCGGCCATGGTGGCGGCCAGCGCCCCGGCGCCGTTGAGGCTGTTGGCCACCTTCTCGAGAGAACCGGAGAGCCCGTGCAGGGCCTGGCTCAGGTTCTGGCCGCCGAAGGTGAGGCCCATGGTGGTGGGCGTGCCGGTCTTGACGTCGGGAATCAGCCCCATGGCGCTGGCGGTCATGTCCACGCCCGCGGCGACGGCCTGGTGCACGAGGGCCGCGGCCGAGAGCACGGTGTGCGCGATCTCGCCGGTGTTCATGTAGGACCGGGTGGAGTAGTACTCGACCTTGCCGTCGGCGGCATCCCGCTGCTTCCGCGCGGCCTGGAGGGCCGCGTCGGCCTCCAGGACCTGCTGCTCGCGCACCGCCCGCGCCGCCTTGAGCACCTCCGTCTCGTGGCGCGAGCGGAGCCGGGCCAGTGCCTCCGCGTCGCGCTTCTCCAAGGCATTGAGCAGGGCCGCTCCGAACACCTTGACCTCGCCGGTGAGTTCCTTCGCTTTCGTGAGCATGGTGGCGAAGCGGTACGGGGGCAGGGGCGCGCTGATGTCGTCCAGGACGCTCTCGATGCTGATCCCCGCGGCCGCGGCCCGGGCCAGGAGCGCCGGATCGATGGCCGTGCCGAACAGGGCGGCGCGCCGCTGGACGCCGGAGATGTTCTGTCCGGCGCGGATCTTGGACAGCCGGTCGGCCACGGTGTCCCAGTAGCGCAGGAGTTTGTCGTTGCGCGGGATGACGAAGTAGTCGAGCCAGTTCGTGCCCAACCCGGGCGCGATCCGCGGTGCGGCGTGCTCGGTGGTGGTCCGTGCGGGTCCGGCCGGCACCAGGTGCTCGGCCTGGACGACGGCGGCGACGAGCCCGGGCGAGCCCTCGACGACCTGCCGGTAGTTCTTCGGCTCCGGCACGGTCCGGCCGGTCACCTCGTCGGGGCGTCGGCCGAGCAGCTGCGAGGCGAGGATGTAGAGCTGGGTGGCCTGGTTGACGGCCTCCATGGTGTCCTGCCGGAACAGCTGGTCGCCCCACGCGATCAGGTTGTCGAGGTACTTCATCACCACCGCCTTCTGGTAGGCGGTGGTGCGCAGACGTGCCACCACGTCCGGCTGGAAGGGGTGCGTCAGCCACTGGTAGATCTCGGGGGTGTCGCGCCAGCCGCCCTCGGCGAGGCGGCGCAGGATCACCTCGATGCGTTCCTTGGTGTAGTCGTCGGTGAGGTAGAAGGGCTGGGTGCGCCAGAACCGCTGCGGTTCCGGCAGATCGGCGCGGTCGGTCGGGTCGAAGATCCGGTGCAGCCACTGCTGCGCCTCGGCGAACCGCTGGTTGGTGGAGAGACGGTTGGAGCCGAGGAGCGGGGCGTGGAAGAACAGCTCCCAGTTGTAGTCGGCGTAGGCGCCGGCCCGGTCGAAGTCGAGGGTCTCCTTGGGGAGGTCCCCGAGGATGACGTCCGTGTTGGGGCCGTACCAGTCCGTGAAGTCGAACGGCACGCCGAACTTCTCGGGGTCGAGCTGGATGTCGCGGTCGTAGAGCCCGTCCATGCCGTCCTGGGCCAGACGGGAGGCGAATGTCTGGGTGAACGGGTGATAGATCGGCAGGATCTGTACGTGCGCGGTGCCGTACGGCTGCGGCACCAGCAGGAAGGACCGCATGTCGTCCGTGTACGTCTGGAAGAAGCGGGTGGGCGTGTCGTTGCGGTCGTGCGAGCAGCGCAACCGGGGCACTCCGGCGCTCACGGGGCGCCGCATCAGTTCCACATGCGGACGGGTCCAGGGGTTCTGGACGTCGAACATGAAGCTGGAGGCGAACGTGTCGCTGCGCCCCACGAACTCTCCGTAGTACGGCCGTGTCTGCGGAGGCGCGGGCAAAGTCCCGTAGGGCGAGTAGTAGTCGAAGAACGCTCCGTACGTCGTGGCGTCCAGACGTGGAGTGAGGTAGTAGTTGCCGCCGATGTACGTCTCGCCGGCAGCGCCCTGTCTGTTGCCGAAGAGGAAATCCACCATGAGGTCGTGGGAGAATCTCTCTCCGTCCGGACTGGCTGTGGCGAGCGCGTAGAGCTCCGGCTGGAGGACCCCCTCGGCTCCGAACATCACGGCCGGCCGCGCGTACAGGATGTCCTTGGCGACGGTCTTGTGCTGCCACTTGCCGGAGACGTACTGGCTCCAGTTCAGCTTGAACTCGAGGTGCTTCGGGGGTTCCTCCAGGGGGTCGCCGGCCTGCGGCATCTTCAGCTGCTGCTGCTCCGACACCAGCTCGTGCGTCGTCCAGAAGAGGAACAGGCGGTCGTTCCACAGCGCGGGGATCACCGGGTCGCCGTCGACGTCGAGTTCGATCCGCTCCCACGGGGTCCAGTAGCGGCCGTCGACCCTCCGTCGGTAGTAGTGCTCGCGGGGCGTGGCCGCGCTGCGGCCCACCAGATGGAGGTCGCCGTCGCCCTCCTTGTTCTCGTGGCACAGACCGGCGGGCTGCAGCCGGGCGACCTTGTCCAGGCTCTCCAGGTAGCCCTTGACCGCGTCCTCGACGGCGGTGGAGGTCACCTCGCGCTGCATGAGGGCGTTCTCGAAGTCGGTGAAGAACGGCGTCCTGTCCGCGCGCAGTTCGGGCTCGAAGTAGTTCTCGGGGTAGAGGAAGACCTTCTGGTTGGCCTCCCAGAGCCGGTACTGCTTCATCCACTCCCACTGGGCCCACAGGCCGTCGCCGTGCCAGGTGTAGGCGTGCTCCAGGTTGAGCTGGAGGCGCTGGACGAACAGCTGCACCGAGTAGACGGCCTGGGCGAGCCGGGTGGTGAGCTGGGTGGGCCCCATCTCCACGTCGAGCAGGAAGTGGTCGTGCAGGTCGTCGGCGTCCTTCCACCGGGGGCGGCCGTCTCCGTCGAGCAGCGGATGGGCGACCAGGTACGACACGAGCGCGGCCCGCTGCCGTTCCCGCAGGGCGTCCCGCAGCGGGGTGGCGGCGGCCGTCCAGTCGCGGGGCGCGTGCCGGGACTTGGCTGTCAGCCAGGCGGCCTCAGCGGCCTCGGCGGTGAGCTCGGGGCGCTGCCAGGGCCGGGCCCGCTCGGCGGCGACGCCGAGGCGGCGCAGCAGTGCGATGCTGGCGAGGACGGCGCTCAGCGCGGCGACGCCGCCGTACTGGGCGGCCGTGGTGATGCCGTGGTCGTGGGCGACGGCCGTGATGTCGGCGGCGTTCCAGTCGGTGCGGCGGGCGAGTTCGGCGGCGGCCTCGCGTTCCTGGGCGCCCGGGGTGCGGGCCACGTCGAAGACGGCGCGGAGGGTGGGGACGCCGCCGCGGACGGCGGAGCGCAGCCGGGCGAGGTGGAGCAGGGTGCGCAGGGGGGCGATGGGGGCAGCCGGCACGGGGGCCAGGGGCAGTGTGTTCGGGTCGAGCCAGCCGCCCTGGGCCGCGTACCCGAAGACGTACGGGATCTCCTCGGCGGTCACCTGCAGTCGGCCGAGCAGCAGCGTCACCCGGTACAGGAAGGCGAGCATGCGGAACTGCCGGTCGAAGGCGGTCCGGGTCACCGAGACCCCGGGGTCGCTGTCGGTGAACTCCGGTGCCAGGAAGTCCTGGAGGGCGGGGGGCCGGCCCGCGGGGCGCAGCCAGGTGCGCAGCAGGGTGTCGGCGCTCGCGGAGTCCAGGCCGGCGGCCTGGCCGAGCTGCTGGACGACGGCTGTCTCGCTCAGGGTGCGCCGCAGGTAGGGGGCGAGGCGTTCCAGGACGATGTGGAAGCGGTCCGCGGGGGTGATGTCCGCGCCGTCGAAGAGGGTGCCGGCGGCCTGGGCGTCGAGGAAGGCGTTGCCGTCCTCGGGCGGGGCCTGCTGGGCGGTCATGAGGCCGGCGACCGCCCGCAGGATCTCGGCGGGGGTGCCGTCGAGCGTGAGGAGGGCGTGCTCCGCCTCGGTCAGGTAGCCGCGGGAGCGCAGGGCACGCAGGCTGGGGTCGTGGAAGACCTTGGCCGTCAGGGTCGGCGGGATGCGGTATCCGGCGGGCAGGGCGTCCAGGGGGGCCGCGAAGACGGGGATGCGGAGGAGTCTCATGCGGTCGCGGACGAAGGCGCGGGGCGCGTCGTGCAGGGCGTTCACCGCGGTCCGGAAGGGGGTGTCGGTGCTGAGCGCGAGGATACGGTCCAGCTGCGCCCGGGTCATCGGCCCGCCGAAGGTGAGCAGGCCGTCCTCGGGGCGTTCGGCGGGCTCGTGGCGCAGCGGCAGGTCGGGGGGCAGGACGAGTCCCGCGGGCAGCGCGGGCAGGGGGGTGGTGTAGGTGACGGTGCCGAGCAGGGTGGCGACGGCCTGCTGGACGAGGGCGGTGTCCCAGCCGAGCAGGGCCAGGTTCTTGCGGGTGAGTTCGCCCTTGTCGTCGGTGGTGCGGGCGGTCTGCTGGTGGACGGTCTGGACGGCGGCGCGCAGGCTGGTGAGGGTGGCGGCCAGTGACTCGTCGCGGGGCACCGGGCTCTGGTCGCCGGGGCCGGGCGGCACGGCGAGGAGGAGTGCGTCGAGGTCGCCGACGGTGAGTCCGGTCTCGGCGAGGAGTTCGGCGAGGTCCAGGAACTCCTCGGTGTGTGCGATGCCCCGGTCGACGGGCTGCGCGGGCGCGTCGGCCGCGGCCGGGCCGCGGTCGTCGAAGGTCAGGGGGGCGCCGCCGCCGAGTTCGGTCTCGCCGGGGGTGTACGGGGGTCGGGCGGGCAGTCGCACGGGGGCGCCGCCGGCCAGTTCCGTCTCGCCGTCCGCGTCCCGGTCCCGTACGGCCACCGGGGTGGTGATCCAGAGGAAAGGCTGGCAGTAGCGGGCGAGCCGGAGGGTGTCGGGCACGCTCAGGGAGGCGCCCCGGGCGAGGGCGACCCAGGCGACGAGCTTGGTGAGGGCGAGCAGGTCGAGCCGGTCGCCGATGACGGCGTCGGGTCCGGTGGTGAGGGCGGCGAGTTCGTCGTCGGTGACGCGCAGCACGGCCAGCAGGGCGGCCGTGACGGCGGGCCAGCCGGTGAGCGGCCCGACCTCCTGGAGTTCCGTACGGTCCGGGGTGAGCCGGAAAGGGTGGGCCTCGCCGGGCGGGACGGTGACGACGGCCGGATCGAGGAACAGCCGGTCGTACAGCGGCGGCCGGTCGGCGCCGGGGTACGGGTGGGTGTCGAGCGGCTGGGAGAAGGCGAGGACCTGGTCGGTGTCGAAACCCAGCCGGGCGGCGAGGCCCTGGGCGGCGGCGATGGAGCGCAGGGCGGCGACGTCGAGGCGTCCGCCGGAGCCGCTTCCGGCGATGAGCCGGTCGGTCTCCTCGTCCGAGAGGCCGAGCGCACGGCGCAGCCGGACGAAGCGGTGGAACCGTTCGAGAAAGGCAGCATCGACACCGGTCAGGGTCATCCTGGTGGTGTCGTAGGGCAGTTCGGGATCGGTCTGGATGGTGACGGTTCCGCCCGGGTTGACGAACCGGGTGCGCAGGGCGAGGTCGAGCTCCGCGTAGCGCAGGTGGCCGGTGTCCAGGAGGGTGCGCACGCTGGTCATCTCGGTGACCAGCTCGGCGGGTGTGAGGTCGGCGGGCCGCCCGTAGAACTCGGCGAGGGACCGGGCGGGGGTGAGCGGTTCGGCGGCGATGGTCCGGTGCTGGGCCCGGCTGAGGCCGAGCCGTTCGGCGGTGCGGGTGGCGCTGGCCTCCTCGGGGCTCGCACCGGACACGCCGAGGGTGGCGAGGAGCGTGTTCCGGTCGATGCCGAGGTGGTCGAGGCAGGCGCCGGTCTGTACGTGCCAGAGGTCGAAGGGCTGGTCCCAGGGGTAGACGGCGGTGCGCAGCCTGTCGTACGCGCCGGGGTTGACGTGCTGGGGGCGGACCCGGAGTTCGGCGGCGTCGCCGGTGGTCTGGCGCCGCTCGGCGGGGACGGCGGTCTCGGGGGCGACGGCCGATTCGAGGAGTTCGTTGACCAGGTCGACGTAGGGCAGGGCGAGTTCGGTGTTGTCCTTGCCGAGGTGGATCTGCCACAGGTCGGGGCGGCGGGCGAAGAGGACGTCGGCGACGGGCCCGTCTCCGGAGGTGGTGGGCGGCGGGGTGCCGAAGTTCTCCCCGAGGCGGCGCAGGTAGTACAGGAGGTCGACGAGATAGGCGGGCTGGCCGTGGACGGTCTGCCAGTCCTCGACCGACGGGTAGTCGGCCGGGCCGAACAGCTCCTCCCAGTCAGGGATGCGCGGGTCCGCCTGGGCTACGGCGGGCAGCCACGGGACGTCGAAGTGCCCGGCGGTCCGCAGGTCGGCGACGAGGTTGACCGCGCTCGCGTGGATCCGGGTGGCTCGCTCGTGGAGGGCGTGCGCCTCCTCCTCGTCGACCTGGCCCGCCATCCGGCGGGCGAAGCCCGCGCGGTCGATACGGGCGATGGCCTGTGCGGAGTCGAAGCCGTCGGCGCGCAGCGCCTGCAGGGTCTCGAAGCGGGGTGCGATCTTGAACACGCGTTGCACGGGGGCGAGTTCGCGGCGGGCTTCGGCATCCGGCACGGTCGCGCTGTTGACCGGGGTGCCGGCGATGTCGAAGTCGGGGTTCTCTGCCAGGAAGCGGGCGGCGGGGGCGTCGCGGTGTTCGGGCAGGGCCGCGAGCTTGTGCGCCACGTAGGCGGTGGGGTGGGCGGCGGCGACGGCGGCGCGGACCGATTCGGCGTACTCGGGCGCCTCGCGCCCTGGCGGCGGTCCGCCGGCCCGGTCCACCAGATCGGGCCACTCCTCGTCGAGGGTCACCAGGTCTCGAGGTCGGGTGAGTTCGCCCGAGTCGAAGCGGTCGAGGAGGACGGCGACGAGCTCGGGATGGTCGGCTGTGGTCGCGGCCAGGTCCAGGGCGAGGCGCAGCCGGTCGGTGTGCGAGGTGGCCTCGGGTCCGGCGACGGCTTCGGCGTGCCAGCTGCCGTCGTCCGCGCAGTCGAGGTAGGCGTCGTAGAGGCGTGCGCGGGCCGAGGGGTCGGGGACGGCGAGGGTGAAGATCCGGGCCAGCGGGGTCGCGGAGTCCGGCCCACCCGCGAACCGGGCTTCAGCAGTGGTGAGTTGAATCTCGCGCAGCGCGGTGAGGAAGGCGTCGGTGTGCGCCGAGAGGTCCTGGTGGGGCACGGTCCGCCGGGCGGGCTCGGGCCGCACGGCGCGGTCGGGTCGTCCGTCGGTGGGAGGGGCGGGTGGGCCGAGGACGCGCCGTACGTCCTCCGCCCGCAACTGCGCCAGGGCGCCGAGGTCGTCCGGGTGTCCGTGGCGCAGCAGGGCGTAGAAGACCTCGGTGGGCTGGCCGGTGGTCCGGGCGTGCCGGGCGGCGGCGGCCAGGCGGGCGACCCGGTCCCGCTCCTGCCCGGAGGCGCGGGCGAGGAAGTCGACGTCCTCGGCGGTGAGTTCGGCCGGGTCGGTGCCGTCGAGGAGCGGGGCGAGCCCGGCGAGCAGCCGCTCGTAGGCGCTGCGCCGGTCCGCCGGCAGGGTGAGGTCCAGCGGGGTGTCGGGCCGTCCGTCGAGTGCCCGTGCCACCCGGGCCGACGTGCCGTCGAGGCTCGCCTCGACCAGCAGGTCCACGGGCCCGGCTGGTCGCGTGAACTCCACGAGGAAGCAGCCCTCGCCGTCGGTGCGGGTGACGCCCAGCTGTTCACTCGTGCGCAGCTTCCGGGTGCTGACGTGGACGGTCGCTCCGGCGCCGGGTGCGCCGTCGGCGCGCAGGACGCGCCCGCGAAGTCGGCGGAGAGCGTCAGGCTCGCCGGGGGCGGGGACGCTCGGGAGTTCGCTGGTCATTGCCTCACCATCCGAAGAACTTGTTGACGGCGATCACGTGGTTGCGGAAGCCCTCGGACTTCGCCAGGAGCGGGATGCCCACGTGGTCGACGAGCTTGTCGACCGCGAGGTCGACGACGGAGACGACGGTGCCGACGCCTGGTGCGGCGCTGATCAGGTTGACGGCGGCATGCATGTATTCGCCCTTCTTGAGGTCAGCGCCCGCGCCGACGAGGGCGATACCGGCGCCGATGAGCGGGGCGATCTTCACGGCACCCTTGACGTTCTTGGCCAGGGAGGCGGCCTCCGGCGCGGCCTTCGCGGCGCCGGACGCGGCTGTGGCGGCCTGGGTCAGGGCGGCCTCTCCGGTCTTCGCGGCTCCCTTGAACCAGGAGGCAGCGGCCGCGCGGAAGCCCCTGGCGGCCTCGGCCGCCCGGGCCGCGGGCTGTCCCCGTACGCCCAGTTTGATCGTGCCGCGCCCGGCGCCGTAGAGACCGTCCTTGCCAGCGGCCCGGGCGGCCGCGTCCACGGGGTTGGCGACGCCTTGGGCGGCCAGTTCCTCGGCCGTGTGCAGGATCCCGTGCGTCGCGCTGGATACGGCCGCCTTGCCCCGGGCCAGCGCCAGGTTGGCGACGTCGAGGGCCTTGTCCGGCGCCTTCGCGAGGTGGTCGAACATGTGATGGATCTCGATGCCCCTCTCCATGCCCGTCACGTACCTGAAGCGTTGCCCGACCGCCGAGAAGATCGAGCGGGCGTGGTTGATCGCCGTGCCCTTGGCCTTGTTGGAGCCCGGGCCGCCGCGCATCTCCGTGAGCCACTCCACCTCGTCCCGGAAGCGCTGGAGGTTCGTCTTGAGGTCCTTGCCTCCGTAGCGGGCGGACAGCACGTGCTGGACGGACTCCTCCCAGAGCTGCGCCACCTTCCCGGTGAGCACGCCCTCGTGGGTGGAGGCCGGCAGCGACGACTCCAGGCCGTCGGGGTCGTGCAGGGTGACCGGGTTGCCCCGGGCGTAGGCGTAGAGGTTGGGCCCGTCGGCGCCGGGTCCCGCCGGGTCGGGGCTCGTCCAGCGGCCGAGCCAGGGGGCGTAGTGGCGGGCTCCATGGTGGCTGAAGCCGGTCTCGGCGTCGGTCTCCCGGCCGGTGTAGCGGTAGCGCTTGAGGACGACCCGGGCCGCGCCGGCCGCGGACCGGAAGGAGGTCGTGCCGTACGGGTGGTACTCCTCGTACGAGAGCAGTTCGCCGTCCTGGTCGATCTCGACGGTCGCGCTGCCGAGCAGATCGGTGAGCTGGTGGCGCAGGACCGTGCCGTCCGCGGTGCCGCCGCCGGTGGTGGTCTCGGCGAGGGCGATCCGGCCGTGCTCGTCCTCGGCGCGCACGGTGGTGCGGGTCAGGGTCCCGGCGGGGGTGCCCTGCCTGACGTACCGCTCCCAGGATCCGCAGTACAGCCGGGTCTCGGTCAGCGGGCCGTTCTCGACGGTGGCGCGGACCCGTTGGCCGTGTTCGTCGTACTGGTAGTGGGCGGTGCCCCCGCCGCCCAGCTCGGCGCGGGCGAGCCGGTCGTCGGCGTCCCAGCGGAGTGCCGGCAGGTGGGGCATGGAGGTGAGGCAGCCCTCCTCGTCGTAGGTGTAGCGGGCCGAGTGGGTGCCCTCGGGGTCGCCGGGGAGGCTGGAGCCGAGCAGCCGGTCGGAGTCGGCGGCGATCTCGTGGCGCCGGGTCCAGCTGCCGTCGGGGCCCGCGCTGTGGACGAGGGCGAGCAGGTTGCCGCCCGGGTCGTAGGTGTAGCGCTCGGTGTAGCGGCGCATCGCCGAGGCGTCGTTGACGTGGGGCAGCGGGTACGGCGGGGGCCCGTCGGGCTGCGGCATGCCGGGGGCTGTCTGGCCGATGTGCTCGCGGCCGGTGGCGGCGGTCAGCCGGTACGCCGGGTCGTAGGCGTAGTCGCGGGAGGCGGGGACCACGGCGTTGGCGAAGAACAGGGTGTCCTGGGACCGGTCGGCGGTGGCCGTGACGTTCCCCACTGGGTCGTAGGTGTACTCCAGGAGCTGGAGCGGTGTGCCGTCGGCGGCGCGGGTGGTCACGGTGGCCAGGCGGAAGGTGTCCGGCTCGTAGGTGGTCAGGGTGGTGGTTCCGCAGCCGCGTTCGAGCAGGGTGCGGCGGCCGTGTTCGTCGTAGTCGATGTCGCGGACGAGGAAGCGGCGTGCCTCGCCGGGGCGTTCCAGTTCCAGGGTCTCGGGCAGGCCGGCCTCGTTGTACGCGGTGATCAGCCGGCTGCCGTCGGGGTGGGTGACCCGGGTGGGCCGGTTCAGGGCGTCGTACGCGGTGCGGGTGGTGTGCTCCTCGTCCTCCAGGAGCGCGGCGGCGACCCGCAGGGCCTGTTCCGGGTCGGTGTGGTCGGCCAGGGCCGACCAGTCGGGTTCGCCGCGCGGATCGCGGGCGAAGCGGCGCACGGTCTGGAGGATGTTGCCCTTGAAGTCGGCCCCGGTGGTGCGGGTGGCGCCGGCGCCGTCGAGGACCAGGCAGGCCCGGCCGCGCAGATTGACCTCCTCGGGCCGGGGCAGGGACTCGCCGTAGAACCAGCGGGTGCGCAGCCGCTCGGTGCCGCCGGGTGCGGTGGCGTAGGCGTGGGTGGGGCGGCCGGGACCGTCGTGGCGGTGCCGGAAGGCGGTGCCCCGGGCGTCCCAGGCGTACGCCGGGCGGCCGGCCGCGTCGAGCAGGGTGCGGCGTTCGCCCGCGCCCGCGGTGCGGACGTGGGCGGGCCGGCCGAGCATGTCGAAGCGCTGTTCGCGGACGCGGATGCCGCGGGCGTCGAAGGTCGCCGTCTCGTTGCCCTGGGCGTCGAGTTCGACGGTGGTGACGAGGGTCTGCCCGCCGCCGAGGTCGACAACGGTGACGCGGGGACGGCCGAGGGCGTCGAGCCGGACGCGGGTGGGGGTGTCCGCGTGGGCGTCGGCGAGGACGGCGGCCCGGTGCCGGGGGTGGATCTCGGGCAGGGCGAGGCGTTCGCGCTGCCAGCGGCTGCCGCGCACGGCGTCGTTGCGGTCCCAGTCGGTGCGCTCCCAGGTCCCAATCACCGTCCGTTCCTCGGTGCCGTCGGGGTACTCGGTCCGCTCCGGCCTGCCCAGGGGGTCGTAGTGGACGACGGGGGTCACTCCGCGTTCGACCAGCTCCGGCTCGGTGTCGTAGCCGGGGTCGGGGGCGAAGTACGGCTCGTACTTCTTGACCGGGTTGCCGCGGGAGTCGTACACGGTGCGGCCGGTGCCGACCCAGCGGGGTTGCCCGGAGACGGCCTCGGCCCGCGCCTTGACCAGGGCGACGCGGCCGGTGCCGTCGGCGTAGGTCCAGGACTCCCGGTAGGGGGTGCCGGGGTCGCCGTGGCGTTCCCTGGCACGTTCGCGGAAGCGGGCGGGGACGGTGTCCAGGGCGTAGTCGAGCCGGGTGGTGGGGTCGTCCCCGGGGGCGAGTTCCGCCCGGGTCAGGTCGAGGTGGTCGCCTTCCGTCCCGTCGGGCTTGCCGAGGACCGCGGTGGCTACGACGAAGCCGAGGGGGTCGAAGCGGACCCCGAAGCGGTTGCCGTTGGCGTCGGTGAGCAGCCAGGGGCGGCACAGCCGGTAGTTGAGGTCGGCGCGGGTGCGGTTGCCGGCGGGGTCGGTGAGTTCGGTGGCGTGCAGCAGGTGGGGGTCGTAGCCGATGGTCCAGCGAGCCCCGAAGGGGTCGATCTGGGCGACGGGCAGGTAGTTGCGGTCCGGATCGAAGATCTGCCGCGGGGCGGGCGCCCACCAGAGTCCTTCGTCTCGTACGTAGCCGGCTTCGGCGAGGGTGGTGTCGGTGACGCGGTCCCCGTACAGCGCCTGAACCTGCCCGTCGGCGTACGCCTGCCGGTAGACGCCCCAGGGCAGGGCGCGCAGTCCGGTCGAGGGGGCCGGCAGCTCCTCGGTCAGGTCGTCGGAGCAGTAGGTGTACCGGGTGCGGGCGATCAGCCGGCGCTGCGGGTGTGCCCCGGACAGGGGCTGGTGGTACGGGACCTCGTCGCGGGCGGCCTCCTTGAGGAGGTCCGCGAGGGCCTCGGCGGTGAACGGGCCGGTCGGCGTGCCCGGTTCGCCGAGGCCGATCTCGTAGCTGCGGTCCTCGACGGGGGTTCCGATCCGCCAGGGGCCGTCGGCCGTGGTGTCGTGGGCGGGCAGGTGCTCGTCGACGGTCAGCCACAGCCGGGCCTGCTCGGGACCCTCGGGGACGGCCCGGGGGTAGGCGATCCGGGCCGAGCGCCGCACGGTGCCCCAGTCGTCGAAGTCCAGGGTCACCTCGTGGGTGGTCCGCGGGTCGTCGGCCCGGCGTTCGGTGTGCACGGTGAGGGTTTCGCCGGGTACGGCCAGGACCACGCAGTGGGGTCCTTCCCCCTGCGGCTGGAGCAGCCGCAGCCGGTGGTTGGTCTCGGTGACGGCGTACGGCACGCCGAGGGAGCCGTCGCGGTCCTCGGCGAAGATCTCCTCGCGCAGCGGGTGGCCGCGCAGGGCGCGGGCGGCCTGGCGGGCCTCTTCGGGGGTGAGCCCGGGCGGCAGGACGGTGTCGGGGAGGAGTGGGCCGGTGTCGGACGGCTGGGGGCCGGGGTGCCAGTACTCGTGGGCGAAGCGGGTGGAGAGGCGGGGGTCGGTCCAGCCGGTGTGCTGCCAGCGGCGGGTGACGGCGGGCGGTTCGTACGCGCGGTCGTCGCCGTCCGGGTAGGACAGGGCGTCGCGGTGCTCGACGTATCCGAAGCCGCGGAACTCGCGTTCGGTGCCGTCGTAGTGGCCGTGCCGGTAGCGGTAGGTGGAGACCTGGACGGTGCCCGCGACCCGGTCCTCGGTGCGGACCTCGGTGACGACCTGGACGGGGAAGGGGAGCCGGGTGAGCCAGGGGCGTCCGGCGGCCTCGTCGGCGAGCCGCTGGGCGGTGGAGGACGCGTAGCTCAGTGCGGTCTGCAGGCCCATGCCGTTGGCGACGGTGCGCAGCAGATGGGGTTTGCCGTCGGCCATGAGGTCGACGTAGCGGACCTGGGGTTCGGTGTCGGGGCGGGGTTCGGTGAGGACGAGGCAGGCGGTGCCGTGGCCGAGCAGGTCGGTGACGGCGACCGACGTGGCGGCGGGCGTCGCGAGGTGCAGGGTCTCCGGCTGACTCCAGGAGTTGCCGGCCTGGTTGAACCAGACCCGGACACGGTCCGGGCCCGCGTAGACGAGGTCGGCGGGGGCGGAGCCGTCCACGTCGGCGAGGTGGACGCGGCGCGGGTCGAAGCGGTCGGGGTGGTCGAAGCGGGGGGCGCCGGCCATGGTCACCTTGGGGCCGAAGCGGCCGTGGCCGAGGCTGGGCCAGTAGGCGATCTCGCCATTGCGGACACGGACGAGGTCGGTGAGGCCGTCGCCGGTCATGTCGGCGAGGTGGACGGTCTGTTCGGGGTCGGTGAGGAGGAGGCGGGGGCCGCGTTCCTCGGTGCGGGCGGCCGGGGCGGTGAGTCCGTCGCCGAAGCCGTCCGTGCCGAGGGAGGGGTGCCAGGTGAAGCCCTCGTCTCCGTCGAGCAGGACGTCGGCGAGCCCGTCGCCGGTCAGGTCGACCAGGTGGACTCCGGGGGCGTTCCAGTCCAGGGCGGGGAGCCGGGAGAAGGGCGCGAAGGGGGCCCAGCCCCGGTCGTCGGTGCGGCGGTGGTGGCCGGGGGCGGGGCCGGCGAGTTCGGCGAGCGAGAGCCGGCCGTCCCCGGCCAGGTCGAGCAGCCGGCGGCCGCGGGCCAGTCCCCCGCCGGAGGGCAGCGGGTCGACCGGGACCGGGGCTGCGAGCAGCCCGTCGCCCCGGTTGGCACGGTAGTGCCAGGCGCCGTCCGTCTCGGTGAGGAGCCCGGCGATGCCGTCGCCGTCGAGGTCCGTCCATCGGGCGCCGGGCCCCATGGCCGGGGGCGGATCGCCGGGGGCCGCGCGCAGCGGACGCGTCTCGGAGGTGACGGCGCGTTCGGTGTACGTGAAGGTCAGCGGGGGCAGTTCGGCGGTGTCCGGCCCGTCGGAGGCGGGGGCGTGCCCGCGGTGGGTGACCGAGGTCAGTGTGGTGACGGCGGGGTCCTCGTGGTGGGCGAGCCGGGTGGAGCTGACGAGGACGGGGTCCGGGCCGAGTTCGGGAATGTGGTGGAAGAGCAGCACACGGCGGCAGAGGCGGGCGGTGCGCACTTCGAAGCCGGGCCTGCGGGTGGAGAAGGGGTCGGCCCGGTCGGCCCAGGGCCGGACCTCCTCGGGGGTGGGGTCGGTGTCGTCGTGCTCGCCGTAGTCGAAAACCACCTCGAAGCAGAAGCGGTCGTCCGATCCGGGGGTGTTGCCGTACTGGATCCGCTTGAGCAGCCGCTCAGCGGTGACGGGCCCGTCCTCGGCCTTGTAGGTGTACCGGACCAGGTTGCCGCGGTCGTCGGCGGTCTCCTCCAGGAGCCAGCGGAACACACGGGAGGGAGCGGCCGGGTCGGCGACGCGGGCGGCCGGGTCCTGACCGAAGACGCTGGTGACGTTGTCCCGTGAGGTGGTACGCCAGTGGGCGTCGCCGGTACGCCGTTCCCGCCACCGCTCGATCCGCGCGAACAGCCCCTCGGTGCGCGGCCGGTAGCAGGTGATCTCGTACGGCCCGTCCGTGCGGGGCGGCGGAGAGACGGCGGGGACCAGGTCCTCGGCGCCGGACAGCTGAAAGACGTCGCTGTCGTCGAGGTAGCGCGGCAGTCCCTTCTCGGTGGTGCGGGAGACGGAGGCCACGTCGAGCGACCAGCCGAGCCCGAAGGGCCCGTTGCCGGATCCGGAGTCGTACGACAGCGTCAGCTTTGGCTCGATGCCTCCGCGGGCGGCGGTGAGCGCGAGCGGCACCGAGAGCGAGGCCGTGCCGGTCACCGAGGAGGCGCCGAACTTCTCCCCCATGCCGCGAATCGCGCCGCCGGCTTTGGGGAGGGAGAGGGTCGGGGTGGTGGTGGGCGTGGGGGTGGCAGAAGGACCGGGGACACGGGGGTCGGCGGGCACGCTCTCCATCCTGGTGGGCGCGGTGGCCTGGGCATATCCCCTGAACGTGGGAACCGTCCCCCAGTGGACCCGTGCTCCTCGTGCCGGGTCGTGGGAGCGTGGAAGTTCTCCAGCCGGTTGGCCGCCCGCTTGGTGGTCAAGCCGTCGCGCCACTCTCTGTCGTGGCACATCTGATCGAGGAACGCTCCCTGAAGCCCCGTCAGACTTCCCTCGTTCGTGCCCTGGCTCGCCGTGACACGGGCCACTGGTCAGTGGCCCGCTCAGTGCCGACCAAGATCCGGACCGTGCGCGGACCAATTGTCTGCGTCGCCGTCGAACGGTGGCCGTTTCCGCAGGTAAGCGGACATGCGAGGCATACACCACCAGCAGACGAAGAACATCCTTCAGAGTTACTCCCCCAAGAAGCTGGGGTTCTTCTAGCACCCCAGGTCTGCACCAGGTGGCCAGGCGGCCACCCTCACAGGCGTGGTAGCACGATGCAAAAGAGGCGGGGCGCCCGGATCCGGGCCCGGATCTCCTGGCGGCGCCTTCGGGCCGGGGTGCGGGGTCGATGAGATGCGGGCGTCGTGCCCTCCGGGCAGAGTGGGGAAGGACCTGTTCGTACCGAGGTGGTCCCCTGTGGTCCCGTGTGCGGGAGACGGGACAGAGTGATGCGAGGACTGTCGTGACGTCGGAGTGATCGATGTTCCGCAGACGGCCGGCCGACAACAGCGAGGACCTTCTGGTCCGGCTCGCGTCGCTGACCGCCAAGGCTCGGGAGTTGGCCGAGACGCAGCGTTCCCGTGTCGAGCTCGCCGTGGCCCTGCAGCGCGGCATGCTGCCCTCGGACCTGCCCAGTATTCCGGGCGCCCGGCTGGCCGTCCGCTATGAGCCCGCCAACCACGGGCTCAACGTCGGCGGTGACTGGTACGACGCCTTCTCCCTGCCCGGCGGGCGGATCGGCATGTCCATCGGTGACGTGCAGGGGCACAACATCGAGGCCGCCGCCTTCATGGGACAGGTCCGCGTGGCACTGCGCGCGCTGGCCTCCGTCACCGGAGACCCCGGAGAGCTGCTGGGTCGCACCAACGACCTGCTGATCTCTCTGGGCGCCGACCTCTTCGCCACCTGCACCTTCCTGCGGCTCGACCCCGCTGCCGGCACCCTGGAGTGCGCCCGGGCCGGTCACATCCCCCACATCTGGGCCACCACCGACGGCCGCTCCGGCATCGACGACTGCGAGGGCGGGCCTCCGCTCGGTGTGCTCCGCGACGTCGACTACCCGGCCACGCGCCACCGGCTCACGTCCGACGGTGTCTTCGTCCTCCTGACCGACGGGGTGGTGGAGGGGCCCTCGCTCCACGTCGACGAGGGTCTGGACCGGGTGACGCGGCTCGCCGGGATCACCGCCGTCGCCGGGCTGGACGTCGAGGCGCTCGCCACCGCCGTCATGAAGCTGGCGGCCACGGTGGGGCACGAGGACGACGCGGCCGTCCTGGTCGTCGGCCATGACGGCGGTCCGGCCCGGTCGACGGTCGAGGGGTGAAGGGGGCTCGCCCCGGGTCGGCCCGCCCCGGGTCGGGCCAGTCCTCGGGCCGGTCCGGAGTCCACCAGCCGGTCCGTACTCCAGCCGATCGGGACTCGTGCCGTACGGCGGCGCCCGACACGCAGGGGTCTTGCCCGGTCCTGGCGGCCCGGCCGGTGTCTGATGGCTGGCGTGTTGGATATTCGGCAGTTCCGGCCCTTTACCGAGACGGCGCTGATTTCGCTGGCCGTGGCGGTCGGCTACTACGCGGCCGGACGGCTCGGCCTGCTGGGCCGCCTCGTCGTCGAAGGCGTGGTGGCCACCCCCATCTGGCCACCCACCGGCGTCGCCGTAGCCGCCCTGCTGCTGTTCGGCGCGCGGGTCTGGCCCGGGATCGCCCTCGGCTCCTTCCTCGTCATTGCCTCCCTCACCACCCCAGGGCCGACCACGGTGGTCACCGTGGTGAGCAACACCGTCGCGCCGCTCTGCGCCTTCCTGCTGCTCAGACGGGTCGGCTTCCGGCTCGACATGGCGCGGCTGCGGGACGGACTCTCGCTGGTCTTCCTCGGCGGGTTCGGCGCCATGCTGATCAGCGCGACGGCGGGGGTCGGGCTGCAGGTGGTGACAGGCTCCCTGGACGGGAGCGAGTTCTGGACCGTGTGGCTGGCCTGGTGGGCGGGCGACACGATGGGGGTGCTGCTCGTCGCTCCGCTCCTGCTCGTACTCGCGGGGCCGGCCGGACGGTTCCGGGTACGGCGCTGGAAGGAGGCGGCCTTTCTGGGGCTGACGACCCTGGCTCTCGTCCCCCTGGCCGTGCTCAGCCCGATGGGCCTGCTCTTCCTCGTCTTCCCCCTGCTGGTCTGGGCAGCGCTCCGCTTCCAGCTCGCCGGCAGCGTGCTGTGCGCGCTCTTCGCGTCCGTGTTCGCCACCATCGCGGCGACCTCCGACCGCGGCGCGTTCTTCCACCTGTCGGACGTCGAGATCATGGTCAAGCTCCAGACGTTCAACGGTTCCGCCGCCCTGACCGCCCTGCTCCTCGCCTCCGTCATCACCGAGCAGCGTGCGACCCGCCGTTCGGTGCGCCGCGCCTGCGAGGAACTGGCGGAGGTCCTGGAGCACCTCGCGGCGGGCGAGCCCTCGCCGGATCCCCCCGCCGGGCCCCCGCCCGAGCCCCCCGAGAGCCGGGCAGCCCCACCCGGCGGACACCGAGATCCGTGACCCTCCGCGTCCGCGACGGATCCGCTCAACGGACGACGAGGGTGATCTACGCGGCTGTCATGTCGACCGGTCCCGGCGTTCGGCGCCCAGGCGGGCGAAGTAGTCGATGAGGTCGGGGGCGTCCACGGCTGCCGGGTTGACGACCTGCTCGACCGGGGCGCCCTGGAGGAGGCGCTTGACGGGGACTTCGAGTTTCTTGCCGGTGCGGGTGTGCGGGATGCCGGGGACTTCGAGGATCTCGTCGGGGACGTGGCGGGGTGAGGCACCCGTCCGGATCGCCTCCTTGATCTTCTCGCGGAGCGGGTCGTCCAGGGTCGCGTCGGCGGCGAGGACCACGAACAGGGGCATCCAGTAGCCGCCCTCGGGTTCTTCCGCGCCGATGACGAGGGCCTCGGTGATCTCGGGGAGGCGTTCGACGACGTCGTGGATGTCGGCGCTGCCCAGGCGTACGCCGTTGCGGTTCAGGGTGCTGTCGGAGCGGCCGTGGACGATCACGGAGCCGTGTCCGGTGACCGTGATCCAGTCGCCGTGCCGCCAGACGCCGGGGTGGGAGGAGAAGTAGGCGTCGCGGTAGCGGGTGCCGTCGGGGTCGTTCCAGAAGTACAGCGGCATGGACGGCATCGGGCGGGTGACGACCAGCTCCCCGACCTGGTCCACGATCGGGACGCCCTCGGCGTCGTACGCGGCCAGGGCCACGCCCAGGTGGGGCGCCGAGAGCTCTCCCGCCCAGACCGGTGTGTTGGGGGCGCTGCCGGCGAAGCCGGAGACGACGTCCGTGCCGCCGCTGGTGGACGCGAGCAGGACGTGGTCGCCGACGTGGTGGCGGACCCAGGGGTAGGCGGAGGCCGGCAGTGCGGAGCCGGTGCAGCCGACCACGCGGACCGACGACAGGTCGTGCGCCGAGGGGTCGATGCCGTACTTGGCCATGCCCAGCAGGTACTGGGGGCTGGTGCCGAAGACGGTCACCCGGTGGCGCGCGGCCAGCTCCCACAGGACGTCGAGCTTGGCGAAGGGTGCCGGGCTGCCGTCGTAGGTGCACGTGGTGGCGCCGGTGAGCAGCGTGGAGGCGACCAGGTTCCACATCATCCAGTGGGTCGTGGTGTACCACAGGAGGCGGTCGCCGGGCCCGAGGTCGGAGTGCAGGCCGAGGGTCTTCAGGTGCTCCAGCAGGACGCCGCCGTGACCGTGGACGATGCCCTTGGGCAGACCGGTGGTGCCCGAGGAGAACACGACCCACAGGGGGTGGTCGAACGGAACCGGTGTGCAGGTGAGTTCCTCGGTGCGGGTGGAGGCTTCCTCCCACGGCACCACGAGTGACGGGTACGCGTGTGCCGGCCACGGCAGGCCCACGTGGTCCACCAGCAGCGCGGCCTTCAGCGTCGGCAGCTCACCGGCGAGTTCGAGGGTGGCCTCGCGGCGGTCGTGCGTCGTGCCGTTGAAGAGGTAGCCGTCGGCGGAGATCAGGACGGTGGGTTCGAGCTGGGCGAAGCGGTCGGCGGCGGCCTTGGGGGCGTAGTCCTGCCCGCAGACCGACCACACGGCGCCCAGGCTCGCGGCGGCGAGGAAGGCGACGATCGCGTGCGGTGTGTTGGGCAGGTAGCCGACGACCCGATCCCCCGTGCCGACGCCCAGGTCGCGCAGGGTGGCGGCGACGGAGGCGACCTGGGCGCGCAGCCGGTTGCCGGTCACCTCGTGGCTGGAGCCGGTCTCGTCGAGGGCGATGATCGCCACGGTGTCGTCGGTGAGGTTGCGCAGGGCGTGGTGGGTGTAGTTGAGGGTGGCGCCGGGGAACCAGCGGGCGCCCGGCATCCGTTCCTCCGCGAGCACCTGCTCGTACGGGGTGTCCGCGTCGATGTCGAAGTAGTCCCACACCGCGCCCCAGAAGCCTTCCAGGTCGGTGACCGACCAGCGGTGCAGGGTCGCGTAGTCGGTGCCGTCCACGCCGGCGTGGCGGGCGAAGTCCATGATGCGGCTGTCGGCGACGGCCTGCGGATCGGGCGTGGTGAAGGGTTCCGGGCGCGGCCTGGTCATCGTGTGACGCTCCTCAGCAGGCTGTTCTCCACGGTCCGTGGGGAAGGGTCGGGGATGCGCGTGGTGTGCAGGAGAGACGCCCAGGCGGCGGTGTCCGTGAAGTCGTGCCTCCCGGCCGGGACGACGTCCATGACGACGCGGTCGGGGCGCAGCAGGACGGCGTCCGCCCGGCCGGCGCGCAGCCAGGCGGTGAGCGTGCCGTCGTCACGGAGGTCGGTCACGGGGATCGCCCGGACGCCGAGCCCGTGGGCGAGGGCGCACAGCGAGGGCCAGGGTTCGGCGGCGGTCAGGACGGTGAAGCTGTCGCCGAGCAGGTCGTCGAGGCGGCTGCGCCGGCCGTCGAGTCCCACCACCCACGGTTGGGGGCAGTGGGTGCCCACGAGGCTCCTGCGCATACGGCGCCGGACGAGGGGCCCGGCGGTCAGGGGCGGGCTGAAATCGCGGCCCGCCGCCGCGGTGAGGCCGGGTATGCGGCAGGCCGCGGCCAGGACACGACGGCGCAGTGCGGCGGCGGAGTCCTGGCCGCCGGTCATGGCCCAGCCCATGGCGACCGCGAGCCGGATCGCATGCCGTGCGTGCGGCTTGCGCTCGCTCTCGTACGTGTCAAGGAGACGCTCGTCGCCGCCCTGGCCGAGGACGCGGGCCAGCTTCCAGGTGAGGTTGTAGGCATCACGCAGGCCCGAGCACAGTCCCTGCCCGATGAACGGCGGGGTGAGGTGGGCGGCGTCACCGAGGAGGAAGACCCGTCCGCTGCGCCACCGGTCGGCCACCCGCGCCCGGAAGGTGTACTGCGTCTCCCGTACGACGTCGAAGTCCCCGTCGTACGAGGGCGAAAGCCACGGGGTGATCAGTTCGCGAACCGGTTGCCGCCCTTCGTGCAGCCGGAACTCCCAGCGGTAGCGGTCCTCACCGACGCGCATGAACGTCGCCGGCCGGTGCGGGTCGCAGACCTGGTCGACGCCTTCCCAGCAGCGGACGTCGGCCTGCGTGCGGACGTCGATGACGGTCCAGCGTTCCTCGAAGCGCAGGTCCTCCCATGCGGCGCCGATGGCGGCACGGGTGAGGCTGCCCGCGCCGTCGCAGCCGAGGACCGCCTCGGCCCACAGATGATGCTCACCGTCGTCGTCGCGGTAGGTCACGCGCACGGGGCCGGCCGGGTCCGGGCCGACGCCGGTGACCTCGACACCGCCCCGCAGTTCGCACTCCGGGCGCTGGGCGAGGGCGTCGCGCAGCAGTCGCTCCAGCTCGGGCTGGTCGAACATGCTGGTCTGCGGGTAGCCGTGATGGCCGTGCTCGGAGCGCCGGAACTCGGCCATGACCCGGTGCCGGGCGTCCAGCAGCCGAAGTCCGTTCGCGGGGCGGGCGATCTCGGCGAACTCCTCGCCCACGCCCGCGGCCTGGAGGATGCGGCGCACCTCGTCGTCGGTGGCGACGGCGCGCGGGAGCGGGTACACGTCCTGGTGGCGTTCCAGGATGACGGTGCGGATACCGCGCCGGGCGAGGAGGAGGGCGGCGGTCACGCCCACCGGACCGGCGCCGATGATCACGACGGGTGCGGGCTCTGTCGGTGCGGGACCGGGTGCGGTGTCCCGGGGTCCGGCCTTTTCGGCGGTCATGTGCGGCTCACCTCGGGTCCTTCCCCCAAGCTCTTCGAGCAGGGGGTACCCCCGGCGTCCGTGACAGGCGTGCGCTGCTCGCCGAGGTCGATCCGCCCGTCCGCGGTCGAGATCGTCGCCGTGATCACGTCACCCGTGTGCAGGTAGTGCGGGTTACGGGCCTGGCTCTTGAAGAACGCCTTCCACTTCACGGCGGGCGGCAGCAGCGCGCCGATCTTCTCGACCGCCTTGGGCGGGGCCTTGAGGGCCGTGCCGCCGGGGGTCCCGGTGAGCAGCAGGTCGCCGGGGTCGAGGGTCTGGAAGCGGGCCAGCAGGGTCAGCGCCTGTGCCGGGCGGACGATCATGTCGGCGAGGGTGCGGTCCTGGCGCAGCTCGCCGTTGACCGACAGCTTCAGCCGCAGATCGAGGAGATGGGCGAAGTCCTCGGGCTCCAACAGCGCCAGGAAGGGCCCGGTCGGTGTGAAGGTCGGGTACGACTTGCTCTCGTAGAACTGCGTCTTGGTCAGCTGGACGTCGCGTGCGCTGACGTCGTTGGTGACGACGAGCCCGGCGACGTACGACGGCAGGTCACGTTCTTCGACCACGGTGCCGACGGGCAGGGGTGCGCCCATGACGAGCCCGAGCTCGATCTCGTAGTCGAGGAACTTCACGTGCGACGGCCGGACGATCGCCTCGCCCGGGCCGCTCACCGACCCGGACGCCTTGCGGAAGAAGGCGGGCGGGATGTCGCCGGTGAAGCCCGAGTCGCGGGCGTGGCTACGGTAGTTGACCATCTGGGCGACCACTCGGCAGGGAGTGGTGACCGGCGAGAGGACGACCAGGTCGGCGACGGGCGTGCCCGCCTCCCCGGAGAGGGCGGCCTCGCGCACGGCCGCCCGGTCGGCGATCAGTTCGGCGGTGGTGGCGGCCTTGGTGTCGACCGGGACGGCCCGGTCGCCGCGGAGGACCCACCATCCGTCGGCGGTGCGCAGGACATTGGTGCTCATGTCGGTACCTTCGTGAGGGGTCGGGGTTCAGGACGTGGCGGCTTTGAGCAGACCCAGCAGGCGTGCCGGGTCCATCTCGTTGTCGCCTCGCAGGGCTTCGATGACGTCACGGACCCGCCGCGGGGAGGGACTCGCGCCGAGGAAGTCACGGGTGGCTGGAGGTCCCCACTGGGCGAGGCCGGTGGTCGACATGGGTGCCCAGCCGGGCTCCAGGTCGCAGGAGAACAGGTCACCGTCGGCGAAGTGCTCCAGCATGAAGCGGTCGGGGTCGCGCCAGTAGTCGAAGAGCTGGCTGCCCTGGATGTGCCGGCCGATGCCCCAGCTGCGCTGGTAGCCGCGCTCGGCCAGGTACTCGCCGCCTGCGGCGATCGAGTCGAGGTCGGTCACCTGGTAGGCGGAGTGGACGTAGCCGTTGCCCGGGCCCAGGTGCATGGCCAGCGTGTGGTGATCGACGGCCCGGCTGCCCTGGTCACAGCGGATGAACGCCATCGTCGGGCCACGGCCGCGCTGGCCGTCCAGGAACAGGAAGTCGGACACGATCATCCCGAGGGTGTCCAGGTACCAGTCGAGGGCGCGCCCGAACACCCGTGTCTCCAGGACCACATGCCCCAGACGCTGGATGCGGGAGGGTTCACGCGGCGGGCGCTGGGGGACGTTCGTGCGACGGTGGTCGGTGCCGAAGTTGGGCAGAAGCGGCTGCTGCTCGGGCAGCGCCGGCAGTTCCTCCCCGCAGTGCACGACCCGGACCGGGAAGCCGGAGGGGTCGAGCAGGTCGACCACCTTGCCGCCGCCGGGCACGTCCGCGTCCCGTACGGACGTACCCGTGGCGCGGGCCAGCCGGTCCAGGTCGGCCCGCTCGGCGGCGCGGAACGCCGGGCCGATGAAACGGGAGGTCCGGCCGCGCCGGATCACCATGCACGGCGGGCCGGCGAAGGTGCCCCGCAGCCACAGCTCGCCCTCGCTCCGGGCGGCGATACCGAAGCCGAAGTCCCGGGCGAAGACCTCGGCCCGGTCCGGATCGGGCTTCTCGAACTCCAGCCAGGCCAGGTCGGCCACCTTGATCACGGGGTTCCGGGACCGCCCCGGATGTTCGCCGCGCAGGGCGCCCTGCGCGCTGTGGAGATCCTGATGGGCCGTCCTGACGTCCGGGACGCCGACTGTGTTGACGCGGGTTTCGGACATGGTGCCCTCCAAGCAACATCGCCGTAATGAGGAAATCATCAAGTGTGACGGTTCTGTCGTCAAGGTGTCCGCGACAGAAATGATGGATTCATCAGGAATGCGATGATCATCGTCTCCGCGATTAGAATCGGGGCATGGCTACGTCAGCACCGCCCAGCAACCGATTCGAGCGGCGTCGCGCCGAGACCCGCGGCGCTCTCGTCCGAGCGGCCCGCCAGATACTCGCCGAGACCGGGGACACCAGCGTCAGCATCCAGGTGATCGCCGAGCGCGCCGACGTCGGCTTCGGCTCGTTCTACAACCACTTCGAATCGAAGACGGAGCTGTTCGAGGCCGCGGTGCAGGACGCGCTGGAGGAGTTCGGCCAGACCTTCGACGAGCGCCTGGCCGGCATCGACGACCCGGCGGAGCTCGTCGCGACGGGCTTCCGGCTCAGCGCCCGCATGGCCGAGTCGCACCCGGAGCTGATGCAGGTGCTGCGCCGCCGGGGCCTGGGTCACATCCACTCGGACAACGGCCTGTCCCGGCGGGCCCGCCGGGACGTCGAGGTGGGCATGGCCTCCGGCCGCTTCACCGCCGTCGATCCGACAGTGGCCCTGTCCGCGGTGGGTGGAACCCTGCTGTCCCTGGTGGAGCTGAGATTCGCCCGCCCCGATGTGGACGGCGACGACGCCGCGGTGAACCTCGCCGAGATGGTCCTGCGCATGCTGGGCGTCCCGCCGGACGACGCCCACGAGGTCGCCCGGCGCCCCCTCCCCGACCTCGCCTGACCGACCACCACGCCGAGCGCGGCCGATCCGGACACCCGTCAGGGCCGGACGCCTGGCTCGCGGGAGGCGGGGGAGGCGGTCGTCGCATAGCGTCGACGCAGGCGCGTACGGACGGACACGCCGACGGACACGGTCCGCGCCCGCGTGGGGACGGGCCGGCGGGTGTGTCGAGCGGCGACCCGGTCGGTCGGGCCCGCCCACGTACCGCCAGGCGGCGGACGTTCGGGCGCGCGTCGGCGAAGGCCCCGAGGTGAGGAGGAAGACCGGTGGACCAGACCCTGCCGGAGCGCGCGTCCACGGTGGCGCTGCGTGTCAACGGAACGGACCGCTCGCTCACCCTGGACCACCGCACGACCCTCCTTGACGCGCTGCGCGACCACCTCGACCTCACCGGCACCAAGAAGGGCTGCGACCACGGGCAGTGCGGTGCCTGCACCGTCCTCCTCGACGGCCGGCGCGTGAACAGCTGTCTGCTGTTCGCCGTCGCGTGCGCGGGCCGCTCCGTCAGCACCGTCGAGGGGCTCGCGGACGGCGAGCGCCTCCATCCGGTCCAGGAGGCGTTCGTCGCCCGGGACGCCCTGCAGTGCGGCTACTGCACACCGGGCCAGATCTGCTCGGCCGTGGCCCTGCTGGACGAGGCGGCGCGCGGCGAACCGTCGCACGTGACACCGCCGGAACGCCTGCCGGGTGGGCCCGTCGCCCTCACGCCGGACGAGATCCGGGAGCGCATGAGCGGGAACATCTGCCGCTGCGGCGCCTATCCCAACATCGTGGCCGCGATCGAGGAGGCCGCACGGTGAAGCCCTTCGCGTACGTGCGCCCCGAACGCACCGAGGAGGCCGTCGCGCACCTCGCGGCCCACCCCGGCGCCCGCTTCCTGGCGGGCGGCACCAACCTCGTGGACCTGATGAAGCTGGGCGTCACCGACCCGCCGCTGCTCGTCGACCTCGGCGCCCTGCCCCTCGACGGCGTCGCGGAGACCCCCGACGGCGGGCTGCTGATCGGGGCGACCGCGCGCAACAGCGACGTCGCCGCCCACCCCGCCGTACGCGCCCGCTACCCCGTGCTGTCCCAGGCCCTGCTGGCCGGCGCCTCGCCCCAGCTCCGCAACGCGGCCACCACCGGAGGCAACCTCCTCCAGCGCACCCGCTGCCCCTACTTCCAGGACACGTCCACGCCGTGCAACAAGCGTCTGCCCGGTTCCGGCTGTCCCGCCCGGGAGGGTGTCCACCGGGACCTCGCGGTCCTCGGCCACTCCGCCCACTGTGTCGCCACGCACCCGTCGGACATGGCCGTCGCCCTCGCCGCCCTCGACGCGGAGGTCCGGCTGCGCGGGGCGGACGGCGAGCGGACGGTGCCCGTCGCCGCGTTCCACCGGCTGCCCGGCGACCGCCCGGACCTGGACACCGTCATCGCGCCCGGCGAACTCATCACGGGCGTGACGCTCCCCGCGCCGCCGCCCGGCGCGCTCAGCGCCTACCGCAAAGCCCGTGACCGCGCCTCGTACGCCTTCGCGCTCGCCTCCGTAGCCCTCGTCCTGACCGTCGAGGACGGCCAGGTCGGGCACGCCGCCCTCGCTTTCGGCGGTCTCGCCCACAAGCCCTGGCGGGCACGGGCGGCGGAGGAGGTGTTGCGGGGCGCGCCGGCCACCACCGAGACCTTCCGGCGGGCCGCCGACGCCGAACTCGCCGCCGCCGAGCCCCTCCGCGACAACGGCTTCAAGGTGCCGCTGGCCCGCAACCTCGCCGTGAGCCTCCTGGGTGACCTCGCGTCCCGCGCCGCCGCGGCCGCCCCGTGACGACCACGACTCGCCCGCACCCCTGTGCCCCGCCCCCCTGACGTCCTGCCCGGCGTCGCCCCGCTCGCCCGGGATCCGTCTGCCTGGCATCCGTCTGCCCGCCGAACGTCCGACCGCGCACACCCCGCCGTACGCCGACCGGAGGAGGCACCACGCCATGACCCGCCACGAACCCGCGACCGCGCCGCCCCCGGCGGCCGTCCGGCGTGACGCCCGCGAGAAGGTGACGGGCGAGGCCCGCTACGCCGTCGACCGGACGCCGCCCGGCTGCCTCCACGCCTGCGCGGTGCCCGCCGCCGTCGCCCGCGGGCGGGTCACCGCCGTCCACTCCGACGAGATCCTGCAGCGCCCCGGCGTACACGCCGTCCTCACCCACGAGAACGCCCCGCGCCTCGGCGACGCCGACGACCCGACGCTCGCGCTGCTCCAGGAGGACCGGGTCCCCCACCGGGGCTGGCTCGTCGCCGTAGTGGTCGCCGACACGCCCGAGAACGCCCGCGCCGCCGCCGACGTGCTGCGGATCGACTACGCGCCGAGCGAGCACGACGTCCGGCTGAACGCCGACCACCCGCGTCTCTACACGCCCGAGAAGGCCAACGGCGGCCACCCGGCCGTACGCGAGCGGGGCGACTTCGACACCGCCTTCGCCGCGGCCCCGGTCCGCATCGACGCCACCTACACCATGGGCGCCCTGCACAACCACCCGATGGAACCGCACGCCGCCACAGCCTGGTGGGACGAGGACGGCCTGACCGTGTACGACTCCAGCCAGGGCGCGACGACCGTACGGGACGTCCTCGCGCGCCTGTTCCGGCTGCCCCGGCAGAAGGTCACCGTCGTCTCCGCCTACGTGGGCGGCGGCTTCGGCTCCAAGGGCACCCCTCGGCCGCCGGCCGTCCTCGCGGCGATGGCCGCCCGGCACACCGGCCGGCCCGTCCGGCTCGCCCTGCGCCGCCGTGACCTGCCCGCCACCGTGGGGCACCGCGCGCCCACCATCCAGCGCGTCCGCATCGGCGCCGCCGCCGACGGAACGATCGCGGCCCTCGCCCACGACGTGGTCACCCAGACGTCCACGGTCAAGGAGTTCGTCGAACAGGCCGCCGTCCCGGCCCGCACCATGTACACCTCTCCCCACAGCCGCACCACCCACCGGGTGGTGGCCCTGGACGTGCCCACCCCGTCGTGGATGCGCGCCCCCGGCGAGGCGTCCGGGATGTACGCCCTCGAAGCGGCCATGGACGAACTCGCCGAGGCGGTCGGCGTCGACCCGGTGGAGCTCCGGCTGCGCAACGAACCCGACACCGAGCCCGACAGCGGCAAACCGTTCAGCAGCCGGGGCCTCGCCGCCTGCCTGCGGGACGGCGCGCGCCGGTTCCGCTGGGCGGACCGGGACCCGCGCCCCGGCGTCCGGCGGGACGGGGACGTGCTGACCGGTACGGGTGTCGCCGCCGCCACCTACCCCGTACTCCTGAGCCCGTCCCGCGCCTCCGCCCACGCCGCCCCGGACGGCCGCTTCGTCGTCCGCGTCGACGCCACCGACATCGGCACCGGGGCGCGGACCGTCCTCGCCCAGATCGCCGCCGACGCCCTCGGCGCCCCGCTGGACTCCGTAGGCGTCGAACTCGGCAGCAGCCGACTGCCCGACGCCCCCGTCGCCGGCGGCTCCTCCGGGACCGCGTCCTGGGGCTGGGCCGTACACAAGGCCTGCGCCGCACTGCGCGCGACCCTGGCCGCCGACCCCGGTCGTCCGCTGCCGCCCGAGGGCGTCACGGTCGAGGCGGACACGGATGAGGAGGCGGGGCGGACGTCCCCGTACGCCCGCCACGCCTTCGGCGCCCACTTCGCGGAGGTCCGCGTCGACACCGTCACCGGCGAGGTCCGGGTGAGCCGGCTGCTCGGCGTCTATGCCGTGGGCCGGGTCCTCAACGCGCGCACCGCCCGCTCCCAGTTCATCGGCGGCATGACGATGGGGCTCGGGATGGCTCTCACCGAACACAGCACCATGGACCTCGTCTTCGGCGACTTCCGCGAACACGACCTGGCCTCCTACCACGTCCCTGTCTGCGCCGACGTGCCGGACATCGAGGCCCACTGGGTGGACGAGCACGACCCCCACCTCAACCCGATGGGCAGCAAGGGCCTCGGGGAGATCGGCATCGTCGGCACGGCGGCTGCGATCGCCAACGCCGTCCACCACGCATGCGGCGTCCGTCTCCGAGCCCTCCCGCTGACCCCCGACCACCTCCTCCCGCTGCTCACCGCCCGGGCGCCCCTCCCCCAGGTGTATTGACCCGCAGCGTCGTTGACGCGGCTGATGGGGGGTGTCCGCCCAGTGTGGTGTGCCAGCGGTGGTGGTCGCAGGTGGCGCGGACCGGTCTCAGTCCGGCGCACCGCGTCGTGGACGCGCTCACGCCGCCACCTCCCGGTCCCCGGCCGTGGAGGCAGCACCGACCGAGGTCGCCGTTGGGAGAGGGGAGCAGGGCCGGTCAGAGCTCGGCCGCGTCGGAACGGCAGAGCGATCACATGAGCGACCCGGACGCCCCTCACTCCCGTCCGGGCCGGTCTCCATCATGAAGTCGCCGTCACGTTCGGCGACGCAGCTTGCCCTTCGCCTCTTCGATCGTCCCCTTCACGTTCCTCTCGGTCTCACCGACGACCTGCTTCGTCTTGCCTGCCACCCGGTCCCCGGTGCCCTTCGCTTTGCCCTTCGTTTCCTGGGCCTTGCCACGAATCCTCTTGCCCCCAGCCACGCGGATCAGCTCCTCGACCGATTTGCTTCCGAGCCCCTTGAAGGGGTTGCACGGCGGTTACCCACCCATTGTCGACGCAATCACGTCCTTCTTGCTCGGGCCCTGTCCACCAAAGCGATGCCGATCGCGGCCAGTCCGATCTGGATGAGCCATTCGATCCAGTCGACTCCGCTCGTGTCGTCGACTCCGGCCGCATGGGCAATGGCAGAACCGCCCAGCGCCGCAGCGATACCGATGAGGATCATGAGCCAGATCGGAATGTGCTGCCGACCAGGAAGGGCCAATCGGCCGAGCAGGCCGATGACGGTCCCGATCACGAGAGCGCTGAAGATTCCGGAAACTTCCATGGATGCGCCTCCCTCGTACACCTCGTACACCTTGTTCACCCTGCAACTTCCCGAACTTTCCACACACATGCGAGGTAAGCAGCAAGGAGGGATATTGACCATTACCAATCATGGCGGGCGCCAAATAACGCGGATATGGTGGAATTTGGATTGGATACCAAGGATGCAAATGCCAACTTTGGCGGTGAACTGTCACGAGTACCGTCGGAAAGCGCAAGAAGCATGATCCCGACGAGCCCGAGCCCGAGCCGGAGCAGGAGCCCGAGCCGGAGCCGGAGCCGGAGCCGGAGAGCGATCCTGAAGGCGGTATCGACTCAGAGCCGGCCGGTGAAGCAGACGCGGCAACGGAGGACGGGACGGATTCCGAGACGGATGAGCCTGAGCCCGACGAGACCGAGTCCGACGAGACCGAGTCCGAACCTGCCACGAGAGAGTCGGCGGCGAAGTCCGAGCAGGATCGAGTGCCGCCCGCAGACGCCTTGCGGTATGCCGTCGAGCAGCTCACGGAACTTCTGGGGCGGACTCCCGAGTCCGTGTCGTCTCTGAAGCCGACGGATCAGGGGTGGGCGGCAGAGATCGAAGTCGTGGAGCTTGAGCGAATTCCCGAGACGACCAGCATCCTCGCAAGTTATGAGGTTGCGCTGGGGCCGGACGGGCAGTTGCTGGGTTACGAACGCGGCAAACGATACACACGTGCTCAGGTCGACAAGGAAAAGAGCTGAGCGTGATGCCGCCCCTCAGGCCTTAGGGAGGTCGACGTGTCTGTCGTGCAACAGGGTGGCGGGGTGCCCGGACAGGGCGGAGGCACTGGAAATCTCTATGACGTGGTCGAGCTGATCCTGGACCGCGGCCTGGTGATCGATGCCTTCGTCCGCGTGTCTCTCGTCGGAATCGAGATCGCGAAGGTCGACGCCCGCGTGGTCGTGGCCAGCGTCGACACATATCTCCGCTTTGCCGAGGCGTGCAACCGCCTCGACCTGGAGAGCGGCCGCAACGCCCCGGCTCAGTTGACGGACGTCGTGGAGAAGACGACCGAGTCGGGATCCAAGGGCAAGACCAAGGGCGCGCTCACCGGAGCTGTCGAGGCCTTCACGGATTCCCTCACCGGTAATCGCGACGAAGAGCGCGAGAAGGAACCTCGCCACAGCGGGAAACGCGCCGGTGACGGAGGCCACGAGCGCCGCACGGCACGGCGCTCCTCCGAGGACGGCGAACAGTGATGGCTCTCTACGTCTACGCGATTACCAAGTCGTCACATCCGCTCCGCCTCGACGGCCTCAGGGCCGTGGGTGGCGAAGGGACCACCGTGCGCACCGTATGCCAGGGGGACCTGTGCGCTGTCGTCAGTGAGACTCCTGAGGAGATCAGCGCGAATCGCCCGGACGTCGAGGCGCACTACGACGTACAGACGCGCCTGTGGAGCGACGGCGTCACACTGCCTCTGGGCTTCGGCTTCGTCGCAGAGGACGACGACGCTGTTCGCGCGGTACTCGACGAAGGCGCCGAACGGTTCACCCAGCGCCTCGAAGAACTCACCGACCGCGTGGAGTTCAACGTGAAGGGAGTCGAGGAGGAGGAAGCCGCCATACGGCGGATCGCCGAGGAGTCCCAGCGGGTTCGTGAGTTGAACGACGCGACGCGCGACGGCGGCGGTACTTACGAGGAGCGGCTCGAACTGGGCAAGCTCTTGAGCGACGAGATGCTGGCCCGGCAGGGGACTCTCGCTGAATCGGTGCTTGAGGCGCTGAGGCCGCTCGCCACGGCCGAGCGGCTGTCCGAGCCGTCCCAGCAGTACTTCCTCAGTGCGTCGTTCCTCGTCGACCGGGAACGAGCCGAAGAATTCACGAAAGCCAGCGAAGAGGTGCTGGAGGGACTGCCGGAGGGAGTCGAGATCCGGATCCGTGGGCCGCTGCCCCCGTACAGCTTCGCCTGACAGATGCCATGCAGAGGGAGGCACCGTGGGATTGGTGACCGAGATCCTCGCACTGCCCGCCGCCCCCTTCCGAGGGGTCGGATGGGTTCTGGACAAGGTCGTGCAGGCCGCCGAGCAGGAGTACTACGACCCGGGCCCCGTTCAAGAGCAGCTCGCTGAGCTCGAACGAGAGCGAGAGGCCGGTCGCGTGAGCGAGGAGGAGTTCAAGGATCGAGAGGAGTCGCTCCTGCAGCGACTGGAGGAGATCAGGGCGTACCAGCTCCGAAAGGCCGGGGCCGCCGGTACGTAGCGCTGCTGGGGCCTTGCTTCCCCAAAAGCGCGCCAGGGGCCCGGGCCGCGGGCGAGGAGAGAAGCATCGTCATGAACAACGCCAAGATCGGCACTGCCTTGATCGGCGGCTATGTGCTGGGCCGGACGAAGAAGGCCAAACTCGCGCTCGGGCTGGCCATGGCGCTGGCCGGATCGCGTATCAAGCCGGGACAGCTGAAAAAGTCGATCGCGACATCGCCCTTCCTGAGCAACGTGAACCAGCAGGTTCGCGGCGAGCTCATGTCCGTGGGGAAGACGGCGGCCACCACCGTGCTCAACGCCAAGGCCGAGCACTTGGCCGACGCCCTGCACAGGCGAACCGAGGGGCTGCGAGGAGAAGAACACGAGGACGAGGGGGACGGCCGAGAGGCTGACGAGGTCGACGAGGTCGACGAGCACGAGCCTCCCGACGACGGCGCCGGTCACGACGAGCAGCCCGAGGAGGACGCCACCGAGCGAGCGGGGCGAGACGAGGAGACGCGAGACGAGGAGGGCGGGCCGTCCGACGCGGACGAGGAACCCGAGCCCCGTCCGCGGCGTACGACCGCCTCTCGGCGTACGGCCTCGGCGGGCAGGACCGGCAGGACCGCGGAAACGGCGAAGCAACCGGCCCAGAAGGCGTCCGGCGCGTCGAAGGGCACCCGTACACGGAGTACCAGGAGGCGGGACGATGCCTGACGCAAGGGCTTCGGAGCAGGGGACGAAGGGCTCCGCGGGAACCTCCGGCGCGCAGAAGACGCTGAGCCGCTCTCCCGGCGCGAACCGGCTGGCAGAAGAGTTCGAGACCTACATCGAGGCACGCCTGGAGAAGGTGCTGGCCGGCGTGGGCCATCGCATAGGCGACGCGGCAGGCAAGCTGGGCGAGGCGCACATCGGCCCGCGTGCCCTGGCGCGTGGGGCGGGTAAGGGCGGCAGAAGACTGGTCGAGCACGCGCCGGGCAAGGCGGCACTCACTTCTGCGGCCGCGCGGGTCGCGGACACGACCTCCCATGCGAAGGACACCGCGGCTCATACGAAGGACGTCCTCGCGGAGAAGGTGGAGAAGGTGAAGAGCGCCAGGACGCACGAGCCCCGCTCCTCGGCCTCCGACGCGGGACACAAGAGCATGACGGTCATCGAGGACATCGACATCGGCGTCCCCGTGCGCGAGGCGTACAACCAGTGGACCCAGTTCCAGGAGTTCGCGAGCTTCGCCAAGGGCGTCGTGTCCGTCGAGCAGCAGGACGAGACGACGAGCCAGTGGCAGGTGAAGGTCGGAAAGGCGACCCGGGCGTGGAAGGGGACCATCACGGAACAGATTCCCGACGAACGCATCGCGTGGACCTCGGAGGGCGCGAAGGGCACCACGAGAGGCGTGGTCACCTTCCACCCGCTCGGCGAGAACCTGACCAAGGTCCTGCTGGTCATGGAGTACTTCCCCAAGGGCATGGTCGAGAAGGCGGGCAGCCTCGTCCGGGCACAGGGCCGGCGCGCTCGGCTCGACCTCAAGGCCTTCCGCAGGTTCGTCATGATCAAGGGCGAGGCCACGGGCGGCTGGCGCGGCGAGATCCGCGACGGCAAGGTCGTCTCCGGCCCCGACGAGGACGAAGAAGACAGCGAAGCGCGGGACGACGCCTCTGAAGAGGGCCAGGGCTACGCGGACGAAGCCGGGGGCGAGGGCGGCGACGAAGCGGACGAGGGCGAGTACGAGGACGAGGCCCCGGAGGAGGACGAGGACGAGGAGGAGCGCGAGGAAGGACCGGAGGACGAGTACCAGGACGAGTACGAAGACGAAGACGAGTACGAGGACGAAGACGAGGACGAGGACGAGGAGGACGGCGAAGAAGAGGTCGAGGGCGCAGATGAGGCCGGAGGCGAAGACGTGGACGAACGCCCCAGCAGTCGTCGAAGCCGGAAGAGCTGACGCCCAGGGAGCGAGGTCGAATCCATCGTGGACGCATCGGACTCCGAAGGCCCCTCGGTCGCGCGCTCCCTGTCCCCTTACGGTCAGCAGCAGAGTGCGAACCTCGCCGACATCCTGGAACGCGTGCTGGACAAGGGCATCGTCATCGTCGGCGACATCAGGATCAACCTGCTCGACATCGAGCTGCTGACCATCAGGCTTCGGCTCCTGGTCGCCTCGGTCGACAAGGCCAGGGAGATCGGCATCGACTGGTGGGAGCACGATCCGGCACTGTCCTCGCGAGCCGGCCACGGGAAGGAGCTGGAAGAGGAGAACAAGCGCCTTCGTGCCGAGGTCAAGGCGCTTCGCGCCCGCCCCGAACCCCGGTCGGAGCTGCCGGAAGGATCCCGGGGCCGCCGGCGCCGTACGTCCGAGGGTGCGGGTGCTTCTGAGGCGGACGAGCCACGAGGCGCTCCCGAACACAGGACGAGACGACGGGAGTCGACCGGCAAGAAGGCCCGGCCTCGCGACGATTCCGAGAACCCGGCCGAGAACGAGGAGCGGCGGGACTGACGTCATGGACGGGCAGCTGAGCTACGCATACGCCGTCGTGCGCCCGACGGCAGCCCTGGAAGCGGAGGTGCTGCGGGGCGTCGAAGGCGTCGCGTCGGGGACGGTGAGGATCGTCCGGGCGGGCGATGCGGCGGCCGCGGTCAGTTCCGTACCGGAGAGCGACTTCTCCGAAGCGGCGCTCAAGGTCCACCTGGAGGATCTCGCCTGGCTCGAACGCGTGGCGCGGGCTCACCACGGCGTCGTGGAGGTCCTCGCGGCCTGCACCACCGTCCTCCCTTTGCGACTGGCGACGGTCTACCTGGACGACGAGCGGGTGCGCGACGTTCTGCGCCGGGGAGAGACGATCTTCGACCGCATGCTGGACCGATTCGCCGGCCACGTGGAATGGGGGGTCAAGGTCTATGCCGAGGTCCCCCAGGGGGCCGCCCCGCAGGACGACGGGACCGAGGACGTCCCCGACCCCGGGCGGGCTTACCTGCGTCGCCGCAGGCAGCAGCGCGAGGAGAAGGGAGCCGCCTGGACCGCCGCGGCCGAGGCGGTGCGCAGGATCGAGGCCGAGGTGCGCGACGTGGCCGTGGAACGCGCGCGCCACCGGAATCAGCAAGGCCGGCTCGCCATCGGAACAGGGGAGAACGTGGCCAACGATTCCTATCTGGTGCCGCGCACGCGCTCCGGCGAGTTCCGTGAACTCGTCCTGCGCTCAGCACGAGACCTGAAGGGGGTCAGGGTCGAGATCACCGGGCCGTGGGCTCCCTACTCGTTCGCGGTGCTCACGGACCCGGAGGCGCCGGAGGAGGTGCGCCGGCCGTGAGGACACGTGACGAGGAGGCGCTCGCAGAGCGGCAGGTGGCGCTCATCGACCTCCTCGACCGGCTGCTGAGCGGCGGCGTGGTGCTGACCGGCGACCTGGTCCTGTCGATCGCGGACATCGACCTGGTCAAGATCTCCCTGCGTGCGGTCATCGTCGCAGCCCAGGGAGACGATCAGTGGGCCCTGACGTCACTCATGCCGGGCGTGCAGGAGACTCCGCCGGGTGTGCAGGACACTCCGCCGGGCCTGCAGGAGACTCCGCCGCGAGAAGCCGCGGTGCAAGAACTGGAGACACCGCGTCATGACCGGCCCCTCTGAGCGCACCGGCCCTGGTGAGGCCGACCGCCGTCACGAGGTCGCCGCGGCCGCACAGCGTGCCTTTTCCCTGCTGCCGGCGCGCACGGACGATCTGTCGGCGGTGGGAAGAGGGGCGCGGCACGCTGCTCGCCGTGTCCACAGCGACCCCGACACCGTGGAGCGTGACCTCATCAAACTCGTTCTGACCATCGTCGAACTGCTGCGGCAGTTGATGGAGCGTCAGGCTCTGCATCGCGTGGATCAGGGCGACCTGACCGACGAACAGGAAGAAAGGCTCGGCCTCACCCTGATGCTCCTCCACGACCGGATGATCGACCTCTGTGACCGCTACGACCTCACCCTCGAAGACCTGAACCTCGATCTCGGCCCCCTCGGCACGCTCCTGCCGCCCTGACGGCTGTCATACCGAGGGGGGGACGGACGGGGCGCTTGTCCTGGGCGAGGCGACCTGTCCGAGGTGTGCCATCGGGAAACGGACGACTGGTCCGCGAGTCCGCCTTCGGCAGGCCGCCGGCAACGGGGTCAGCCGAAGTTTCCGGCGCCGGGACGCCCGCTCCGCGCCCGAGTACGTTCGGCACCTGGCCGGCGAAAGCCGGGCAGGTGCACCACGAGGAGCGTGAAGGCGGCCAGCGCGACGTTGCGGGCAGCGGCGTCCAGACCGTTCCAGTCGGACGACTGCCACATGGCGAACCACTCGCCGCCGATCGCGAGGAAGCCCATCCCGAAGAGCAGCAGCACCATCACCAGCCCCACCGTGCTTGCCGCACGGGCGCGGTCGTACGCGTCGCGGCGCAGTCCCGTGATCCAGAGCCAGGTGGCGGCGAGGAGGACCGCCGCGGCCAGTGCCTCCCAGACGATGACGGCGACGTAGGCGGCGTTCTGCAGGGCGGGGGATTCGACCGCACGCCACGTCAGGTCAGGGTCCCGGAACGTGGTGTCCATGCTCAGGACGTGCTGGACGAACTGCTGGTTGGTCCCGAAGTCCGTGATGTTCCCGAAGGCGACCAGGGTCATGTGGAGCGCGACGGTCGCCGTCAGCGCGGTCGCCGCGACGGGCGGAGCGCCCAGCCGGAGGAGCCGGCTGCGCCGGGTGGTCGGGGCCGTTCCCGGGGAACGGGCGCCGGAGTCGGTGTCGGTCGGCCGGTCTGCCTGTGCCATGGATGTGTCCTTCCTCGTCGTCCCGCGGACGCGTGGACCGTGGGTCGTACCGTCCCTACCCCTCCCACCGGTACGGCCTTCCAGCCGCCCGCCGCGGCTTCACCCGGCGGTCATGTGGCGCAGGCCTACCGGGCCGCCTTCCGCTCCCCCCTAAGATCACCGGGACGGCGAGACGGCGGGCGGGACGCGGGAGAGGCGTGAGACATGGCGGACGAGCGCGTGTACCTGGTGACCGGGGGCGGAACGGGGATCGGGGCCGCGACCGCGCGGGCCTTGGCCCGGGCGGGACACAAGGTGGCGGTGTCCGGGCGCCGACCCGAGCCGCTGCGGCTGGTCGCGGAGGAGACCGGCGCCCTGCCCGTACCGTCGGACGTCCGGGACCCCGCCGCGGTGGCCTCGCTCGTCGAGACGGTGGTCGGCAGGTACGGACGGCTCGACGGTCTGGTGCTCAACGCCGGCATCGGGCGGGGCGGCGGGGTCGGCGAGGTGACCCTGGAGGACTGGGACGAGGTCATGCGGACCAACCTCACCGGTCCGTTCCTGCTGCTGCGCGCCGCGCTCCCGCACCTGCTCCACGCCCGCGGCGCGGTGGTCGCGGTGGCCTCGGTGTCCGCCTTGCGCAACGGTGTCGGGAACGCCGCCTACGCCACCTCCAAGGCGGCGCTGCTCCAGCTGTGCCGCTCGCTCGCGGTCGACTACGGGGGCGCGGGGCTGCGCGCCAACACCGTGTGCCCGAGTTGGGTGCGCACCGACATGGCGGACCGCCGAATGAACCGGTTCGCCGACGAGGCCGGCCTGGGCGGGAACGGTCTGGACGGGAACGGTCTGGACGGGAACGGTCTGCGCGGGAACGGTCTGGAGGCGGCGTACGACGAGGTGACCCGAGTCCTGCCGGCCGGGCGGCCCGGTGAACCGCAAGAGGTCGCGGAGGCCGTCGCCTGGCTGCTGTCACCCGCCGCCTCGTTCGTGAACGGCGCGGTGCTCACCGTCGACGGCGGCGCGACCGCACTGGACCCGGGCACCCTCGGCTTCGAGTTCCGCCTGGAGCCGCGCGTCCCGCGCGCCTGACCGACGGTCACGGCCGAGGAGGTCGGGATCGGAGGCCGGAGGCAACGCGGGAGCCCGATACGACGTCTGCCTAGCGGAGAACGAACCGGGCGGACCGACCCCCGTGTGAAGGGAGCCTGCTGGTGCTCATAGGACTGCTGACCGCCGTCGCCGCCTCGATCTGCTACGGCACCGGATCGGTACTGCAGGCGCTCGGCTCCCGCAAGTCCGCCCGGCGCGAGGCGGCCGCGGCGGGGCAGCTCACCCAGCACGGCGGGCCGAGTCTGTCGTCGACCGCGAAAGCCGCGATGACCTGGGAGTTCGTCGGAGGCTCGATTCTGGACTTCGTCGGCTTCGGCCTCGGCGCGCTCGCCGCCCGTATGCTCCCGCTCTTCCTCTCGCAGACGGTGATCAGCGCCAACCTGGTCATCACGGCCGTCCTCGGCGTGAGGTTGCTCGGCATTCGGCTGACCCGAGCGGAGTGGACCTCGATCGGAGCGGTCTGCTCGGCCCTGGTGCTGCTGGCGAGCGCGGCGGGCCCGGAAGGCAGCGGGCGCACCCCGATCTCGACCCACTGGTGGCTGCTCGCCGTCTCGCTGCTGCTGATGGCCGGCGGCACGGCCCTGGTACGGGTGCTCGGCGCCCGGGCGGCGATCCTCGCAGGCCTTCTGTCGGGTCTCGGCTTCGGCGCGCTCGGGGTCGGGGTGCGGATCCTGAACGGCATCGCCCCCTTCGCGCCGGGCACCGTGCTGACGGACCCGGCGCTGTACGCGATCGTGGTGGCCGGCGTCGGCGGCATGTACCTGCACACGGTCGCGCTGCAAGTCGGCTCGGTGAACGGGGCGACGGCGGCTCTCGTGGTCGGCGAGACCGTGCTGCCGGGGATGATCGGCGTGTGGTGGCTGGGAGACGCCTCGCGCCCGGGCTTCACCTGGTTGGCCGTCCTCGGCTTCGTCCTGGCGGTCACGGGCGCGGTCGCGGTGGCCTGGTTCGGAGCCCCGGAGAGCCACGCGCCGGAGCCGGGGAGCCTGCCGGAGCCCGTGCGCGTTCCCGAGTCCGTACGCGTTCCGTAGTCCCTGGCGCACAGGGCGGGAGACACGAGGTCCGGTGTCGCGGTGTCGTCCGGAGCGATCCACGGGCGAACTGCGGAGCCATCCACGGGCGAAATGTCGTAGTCAGCCACATGATGGAGTCCGGGCAGCGAAGGGAGGCCGACAGATGATCCAGGTCGCCGATATCCGGGAGTGGCGCGAGCACGACGTCGTCGACGCGGACGGGAAGAAGATCGGCACGCTCGAGTCGGTCTACGTGGACACCGCGACCGACGAACCGTCGTTCGCGACAGTGACCGTCGGTCTTCCCACGCGGCACCGGCTGGTGTTCGTGCCCCTCGACGAAGCCACGGTCGGGCCCGGCTACCTGAAGGTCCCCTTCGGCAAGTCCCTGGTGAAGGACGCACCGGCCATCGACACGGACGGCGTGCTGCCGGCCGAGCGGGAACCGGACGTCTTCGCGCACTACAAACTGGCGTACCAGCCCGGCGCCGGCGGCGAGCGACGTCTGGCCCGGCGCTGATCAGCAGGGAGAAGCCGTGATGGTCTGGGTACTGCTGCTCATCGTGGCCGCGATCGTCCTCGGCATCGTAGGTGCGGTCGCCCACGGACTTTTCTACCTCCTGGTGATCAGCGTGCTGGTGTTCGTCGGCGCGCTGGCCCTGGGGGCCCTCCGGTTCCGACGTACCGGGCGTCGCCCCATGCGATAGCTCGGCTTCCGGGCCCGCTCGTCACGTCGCTGAGCGGGCCCCTCACGGATACGCTGGGATTCATGATCGAGTCCGGACGGCCGCGGCTCCGTCGGAGCTTCGGCCACGGCAGGCTGGTGCGGCTGTCGCCGGTGATTCTGACCGTCGTGATCGCCGGTCTGGCCTACGCCACCCCGCCGGAGATGGCGTTCAGCCGCCTGCTGCCCGCGGCGCCGGCTCTGGCCGCCGCCATGTGGCCGGTCCTCCCGACCGTCCTGCTCGGGACCGTCTGCCTCTTTCTGATGATCGGCCTCAGCCTCGTCTTCCCCGATCTGGGGACGTGGTGGACGGCCGGGGGGATCGTCGCGGTCACCGTGGCCGCCGCGTACGGAAGCCATGTCCGGCTCCAGCGGGAGCGCACCCTCTTTCAGGTGCGGCTCGTCGCCGACGCGGCGCAGCAGGTGGTGCTGCGGCCCCTGCCGCACCGTTTCCGGAACGTCGAGATCGAGTCGCTGTACCTCGCGGCCGCCGCGGAAGCCCGCATCGGCGGGGACTTCTACGAGGTGGTCGACACCCCGTACGGGGTACGGCTGCTCATCGGAGACGTACGGGGCAAGGGCCTGCCGGCAGTGGGGGCGGCCGCGGCGATCGTCAACGCCTTCCGGGAGGCGGCCCACGGCGAGGCCTCCATGGCCGACATCGCCCGCAGGCTCGACGCCAGCTGCGCCCGGCACAACGCCGCCCATCCGCCCGAGGCACCGATGGAACGCTTCGCCACCGCGCTGCTCGTCGAGATCCCGCACCAAGGCAGCCGCATCACCATCGTCAACTGCGGACACCCCCCACCGTTGGTCCACAGCCGGGAGAACGTGCGCGTCCTGGAGCCGTCCGCCCCGTCGCCGCTGCTCAGCCTCGCGGAGTTGATCGGTGACCACTACCGTGCGGACGCCTTCGATTTCGCTCCCGGCGAGCTACTCCTCCTCTATACGGACGGGATCGCCGAAACCCGCGCCCGGGACGGCGAGTTCTTCCCGCTGACGGAATGGATGCGCCGACAGCTCCCCACACCTCCGCGTGATCTGCTCACGGCCCTGCACCACGACCTCCTCCGTCACAGCAGGGGCAGCCTCGACGACGACATCGCCGCCTTGGCCGTACGTCTGCACACGCCGTGAGCCATGCGTACGGAGGGGCCGCACGGCTCACCCCGGCCGGGCCCGGGCGGCCGTGAGCACGCGGTCACCCCGCCCGGGCTCGGCGCGCGCGGCCGTCAGGCCACGGGCAAGGCCTGTTCCGCCCAGATCGTCTTCCCCGCCGGCATGTAGCGCGTCCCCCAGTGCTCGGTGAGCTGGGCGACCATGAACAGTCCGCGTCCCCCCTCCTCCTCGCTGCCGGCGTAACGGGCATGCGGTGACGTGTGCTGCGAGTCGGAGACCTCGCAGATGAGGGAACGGTCCCGGATCAACCGCAGGCCGATCGGGCCGGAGGCGTGGCGGATCGCGTTGGTGACCAGTTCGCTGACCACCAGTTCCGTGGTGAAGACCAGATCGTCCAGTCCCCACCGCCCGAGCTGTTCGGCGGCCATCGAACGTGCGCGTGCGACGAGCGCGGGGTCCGCGGGCAGCTCCCAGCTCGCCACCTGACGTGCCCCCAGCGCGCAGGTGCGCACGACGAGGAGCGTCGCGTCGTCCTGCACCTGGTCCGAAGCCAGCTCCGCGACGATCCGGGCGCACAGTCCGTCGGGCGACGATCCCCGCTGCCCGCCGAGTACGGCCGCCAACCGGTCCAACCCCGCGTCGAGGCCGTCCCCGCGGGCCTCCACGAGACCGTCGGAGAACAGGACGACCAGGCTCCCCTCGGCCAGTTCCACTTCCGCGCCCTCGTACGGCAGCCGTCCCACACCCAGAGGAGCCCCCGGCGGCAGACGGAGGAAGTCGACGGGGCCGTGCGGCTGCACCACGGCCGGCGGCAGGTGTCCCGCCGCCGCCCAGGTGCTCGTCCGGGAAGCCGGATCGTAGATCCCGTAGACGCACGTCGCTCCGAGGGCGCCGCTGCCGTCCGCCTCACCCTTCCCGTCCTGGTCCGACGCGTCCTTGCCGACCTGATCGTTCAGCCGGGCGAGCAGTTCGTCGGGCGCGAGGTCCAGCTCGGCCAGGGTGCGCACCATCGCGCGCAGGCGTCCCATCGTGGCGGCGGCTCCGAGTCCGTGGCCGACGACGTCCCCCAGGACGAGACCGACCCGTGCCCCGGAAAGCGGAATGACGTCGTACCAGTCGCCGCCGGCGCCGAGGTGGCTGTCGGCCGGCAGGTAGCGACTCGCCGCCTCGACCGCGCTCAGCTCGGGCAGCGACCGTGGCAGCAGGCTGCGCTGGAGCATGAACGCGGCCGTGTGCTCCCGGCGGTACTGCCGGGCGTTGTCGATGCATACGGCGGTCCGCGACGCCAGCTCCTCGGCCACCGCTCGATCGCCGTCGTCGAAGGGTTCCGAGTCGTCGCCCCGCACGAAGGTGACGAGGCCCAACGGCGTCCCGCGCACGATCAGCGGGACGTACAGCCGTGTCGGCGCGACCACGGCGTCCGTGGTCGGCCGGCCTCTGGCCAGGCTCTCGGCCTGCGACGATCCGGCGGCGTACGCGACCCGCTCGTACGCGGCCCGCTCGCCCACCCGGGAAGGTTCCCCGTCGGAGTCCGCCACGCGTACGAGGTCCCATGCCGTGACGGGCTTCGGCTCCTCTCCCTCGATCACTTCTGCCGCCACGTCGACGAGCACGGCGTCGGCGTACTGCGGCACGGCGATCGCGGCGAGCTCCGCCGCCGTTCCGGACGGGTCGAGCGTCGCCCCGATCCGGGCCCCCGCCTCGGCGAGGAGCGCGAGGCGCTGCTGCGCACGGTAGTGGTCGGTGACGTCGATGGACTGTTCGCACACGCCCACCGGCTCTCCCCGGCCGTCGAGGAGGCGGAAGTAGGACGAGGACCAGACGTGCTCCCGCCGCGGGTCGGCCGGGGAGCGCCCTCGGAAGTGCACGTCGATGACCGGCTCACCGGTCTCCAGGATCTGTTGGACGAAGTCCTCCGGCGGCGCCGGATGCTGGGTGCTGAGGACGTCACCGGGAAAGAGTTCGGTCATGGAGCGGCCGAGCAATGCCGTGAGGTCGCCGCCGAGCTCCCGGACACTGGAGGCGTTGGCCCACAGGAGGCGTGCGCCGGGACCGTAGATGGTCAGTGTCACCGGTGACTGGGTGACCAGCCCCTGCAGCATCGCCTGCCGGGTCTCCCACCAGCGCAACGCCTCCAGCTCGGCCGCCATGAGGACGCCGGAGGGGGCCCGGTCGGAGGAGGCCCCGTCGGGGGCGGGGGTCAGGGGGTGGAGAGTCACTGCCACCCGTACGGTGTCTCCGCTGCGGTGGCGCACGTCCACGACGGCACTGCGGGTCCCGCCGAGCCGGGGCCGCTGATCGGACCGCGGCTCTTCCGCTCGGTCGCCGCCGGCGTGCGAGGTGGCGATCAGGTCCACCGCCGGGCGTCCGAGCACCTGCGAAGCCGGATACCCCAGGAGTGCCTCGGCCTGAGGACTCCACCCGACGAGCACTCCGTCTGCGGTGATCAGGGCGAAAGCGGCCGGCGGCGGGCTGAGGTGCCCGCCCTCGTCCGCCCCGGCGGGAGGAATGAACGGTAGCCCTTCCATGCTCCCATCATCCTTCCGCGCGGTCGCGACCGCAGTGCGCTCGATCCGGTCCGGGCGGCCCGCCGCGGGGTGGCGGCGGATGTTTTGCGTGCTCGCCGGCGGTGAGGCGTAGGGGGACGAGCCTGTTCGACTCATCGACTGGGGAGCACATGGAGAGCCTTGTCCGGCTGGCGATCTGCGTCGGCGGCTCGGTGCCGGCTGCCTTCGCCGTCTGCCGTGCGGCGGACCTGCTGGCGCGGTTCGCCGACGCGCGGCATCCGGAGACCCCGCTGTGGGGGCTGCTGCGCCGCTGCCGCACGCCGCTGTACGTCGTCGTGCTGGCCGCCCTGCTCAGGTGGACCTACTCGGTGGCGGCGCCGGGTCAGGGGCCGCTCGAAGACCGTGCGGAGGCGGTGAGCCGCGTCCTGCTGTTGTGCCTGATCGGCGGCGGAGCCTGGCTGACCGTACGGTCGGTCGCGGCCGTCGTGGAGTCCTCGTACGCGCGGTACGCCGGACGTTCCCGGGATGCCGCACGGCTCCGCCGCGTCCGTACCCAGGTCACGCTGATCATGCGGGTGGTGTCCGTCGCCGTCGGTGTGCTCGCCGCTGCCGCTGCCCTCGTCACCTTTCCGTCCTTCCGTACGCTCGGCACGTCCCTGCTGGCTTCGGCCGGCATCATCGGCATCGTGGCCGGCGTGGCGGCCCAGTCGACGCTGAGCAACCTCTTCGCCGGCTTCCAGATCGCGTTCGGCGACATGGTCCGCATCGGTGACACCGTGGTGGTGGACGGCGAGTGGGGTGTCGTGGAGGAGGTGACCCTCACCTTCCTCACCGTCCGGACCTGGGACGAGCGTCGCGTCACGCTCCCCGTCTCGTACTTCACCTCGCGGCCGTTCGAGAACTGGTCGCGCGGCGGCGCGGAGATGACGGGGTCCGTGTTCATCCACTGCGACCACTCCACGCCGGTCGCGCTCGTGCGGTCACACCTCCAGGAGTTCCTCACCACGTGCGGCACCTGGGACGGACGGGCCTGGGACCTCGCCGTCACCGACACCTCGCCCACCGGCATCACCGTGCGCGCGATCGTGACCGCCAAGGACGCCGACGACCTGTGGACGACCCGCTGCGCCGTACGGGAGGAACTCGTCGGCTGGCTCGCGCGGGAGCACCCGGGCGCCCTCCCCAAGGTCGTCACCGCTCCCGCGGCCGACGCCTGCGATCGGCCGCGGGACGACGACGGACCGCAGCGGCAGCGACGCCGCCCCCGGCCCGGCCGGAACACGGGCGGGCCGTCGGACGGTCTTCCGGACTGACCGGTTCGCGCGGGTGCGCCACGCCTCGCGCCCGGTCCGGGCGCGGCGGCGGGCCGTCGCGATCCTTGTGAACGGGTCGTCGACCGCAGCCGACAACCCGGTGTCCGTATCTGTGGGTTATCCGGCTCCAGGGACATGGCCGTCCGCGACGTGGCCGAGAAGACTGGGAGCCGCCCGTCCACCGGGGCGGTTTCCAGCGGCGTCCCAGCCGCGATGACAGATGAGGTGCCATGACGATGACGACAGCCGCGAACTCCACGGCCGGGGTGTACGTGCCGGACACCAGGCCGGCCCGTGAGGCGACCGAGTTGGTCCGTGACACCGCCGGTGAACTGATCTACCACCACTCGCGGCGGGTGTACTTCTTCGGGGCCCTGCAGGGCCGCAACCGCGATCTCGGCTTCGATCCCGAACTGCTCTACGTCGCCGCGATGTTCCACGACCTGGGGCTGGGCGAGCGGTTCCGTACGAGCGGCCGCCGCTTCGAGGTCGACGGCGCCGACGAGGCACGCCGTTTCCTGCGGTCGCACGGGATGCCGGACGACAGCGTGCGCCGGGTGTGGACGGCCATCGCCCTGCACACCACGCCGGGGATCCCCGAGTTCATGGAGCCCGAGGTCGCCCTGGTGACCGCCGGCGTCGAGTACGACGTCCTGGGCATCGGTTACGCGGACGTCTCCGCCGCCGAGCGTGAGGAGATCGTGGCCCTGCACCCGCGCCCCGGCTTCAAGAAGCGCATCCTCGACGCGTTCGCCGACGGCGTCCGGCAGAAGCCGGAGACCACCTTCGGCAACGTCAAGGCGGACGTGCTGCAGCACCATGTGCCGGGGTTCGAGCGCGGGGACTTCGTCCGGACGATCCTGGACTCGCCGTGGGCCGAGTAGCCCCTGCGGCGCGGAGCGCGGACCGGGTCGTCGTGATCGTGGCCTTCGACCAGGTCCAGCTCCTGGACGTGAGCGGGCCGCTGGAGGTCTTCACCACGGCCAACCGCTACGGCGCCCGGTACGACGTACGGGTCGTCTCCCCCACCGGTCTCGACGCGCTCACCTCCTGCGGGCTGCGGATCGGGGCGGACGCCCCCGTCGAGCGGCTCCCCCGGCGCGTCGACACGCTGCTGGTGCCGGGCCGCAGGGACTGGCGGGAGGCCGCTGCCGATGACGCCCTGGTCGCGCTCGTCGACGGCCTCGCCGGCCGGGCGCGGCGGGTGACCTCGGTCTGCGCGGGCGCGTTCCTCCTGGCCCGGACGGGAGTGCTCGACGGACGACGGGTCACGACGCACTGGGAGCTGGCGCCCCAGCTCGCCGCCGCCTATCCGGAGGTACGGGTCGATCCGGACCCGGTGTTCGTGCGCGACGGCCGTGTCGTGACCTCCGCCGGGGTCACGGCGGGGATCGACCTGGCCCTCGCCCTGGTCGAGGAGGACTACGGAGCGGATGTGGCCAGGGAGGCGGCCCGCCAGCTCGTCGTCTTCATGGCCCGCCCGGGCGGGCAGTCGCAGTTCAGCATCCGCATGACCCCGCAGCCGTCCCGGCACCCGCTCGTACGCCGCGCCATGGACGAGATCACCATGGATCCGGCCGTCCCGCAGGGCGTCGACGCGCTCGCCGCGGGGCTCGGCGTCAGCACCCGGCACCTGGCCCGCCTCTTCCGTCAGGAGACCGGCATGACGCTGGGGCGGTACGCCGACGCCGTCCGGGTGGAGGCGGCCCAGGTCCTGCTGTCCTCCGGCACCGCCTCCGTCGAGGAGGTGGCGCAGGAGGCCGGGTTCGGGTCGTCGGAGACCATGCGTCGCGTGTTCCAGCAGACCTTCGGTGTCTCCCCCACCGTGTACCGGGCCCGCTTCCGCACCACGTCCGCCCCGGCGACCGCGGTGGCCGCCGCGCCCCTGCCGGCCACCGGCCGACTCGCCGGGCGGGTCAGGCCGCGGGCGCCGGGCCGGGCGGCAGGTGGACCGTCATGATCAGATGACACGCCTCGGTGCCGGCGCCCCGGTAGGTGTGCGCGGCGTCGCCGTCGAAGGTGGCGGTCTGTCCGGCTTCGACGGGGTGCTCGTCGCCGTCGACGACGAGGATCATGCGGCCGGAGGTGACGCTGACGGTCTCCACGACGCCGGCCTGGTGGGGGTGGCTCGGGTACTCCTCGCCCGGCTCCAGCCGCCAGCGCCACACCTCGACCGGGGCCGGGCCCGAGGTCGTCAGCATGAGCCGTGCCTCGCTGCCCCGCTCTCCCTTCCACAGCGGCATCACGGCGTCGGCGGTGACGACGCGGACGCGGGCCTCGCTGGGGCCCTCCATGAGGGCCGAGACGGAGATGCCTAGGGTGTCGGCGAGTCTGACCAGGGTGGCGAAGTTGGGGTTGCCCTGGGCCTTCTCCAGGCCGACCAGGGCGCCCTTGCTGACCTTGGCGCGCTGGCCGAGCTCGTCCAGGGACAGGCCGGCGCGGTTGCGGGCCGCCCGCACGTTGCGCGCGAGTGTGCGCAGGGCTGCCTCTGTCTCGGCCATCCGGTCACCCATCCTCACCAGTGGATCATTCCATTGCACCGTCCGGTCGTTTGGTTGACAAAGGGACGGTCGATCCGTTGTACGGTTTGGTCGTTCCACTGGAATGGTACGTCACCGCTCTGTACCCGGCCGGCACGGTCCTGCTCGCCCGTGGCGTGCTCTCCGAACGCATCCACCGCGGCCGGCTCGTCGGCCTGGGCACGGCGGCCGTGGCCGTCAGCCTCCTCGCCCTCCCCTGACCCGTACAGAACAACGCCCCGTACAGACATACGGAGACCCGCACATGACCGTCTTCCGCCTCGCCCCCGCCGTCACGGAGGCGTTCCCCGACACCCTCGTCGCCCTGGTCACCGCCACCGGCCTGCGCGGTCACGAACCGTGGCCCGCCACCGCCGCCGCCGTGGACGACCTGGAGCGGCGGCTCGCCGACGGCAGCTGGCGGCCCGCCGACGAGACCGACCCGCGCATCGAGGCGTGGCACACCGCCTACCGCTCCTTCGGCACGAACCCCCGTCGCGTCCGCCCGAGCGTCGACGCGCTCGGCCGCCGCTTCGCCAAGAAGGGCACCCTGCCGCGCATCAATTCGGCCGTCGACTCCTACAACTCCGTCTCCGTCCGCCACGGCCTGCCCGCCGGCGCCTTCGACCTCGACCACGTCACCGGTGACGTCGACATCCGCCCCGCCGACGGCAGCGAGGAGTTCACCCCTCTCGGCGAGCCCGGCACGGTCGAGAACCCGCGGCCCGGCGAGATCGTCTACGCCGACGCCCGCATCGTGCTGACCCGCCACTGGAACCACCGCGACGCCCACCAGACCTGCGTCACCGCCGGCTCCACGCGCGTCGCCTTCCTCCTCGAAACCCTCCACGCCACCCGCGACGGCCACCTCCTCAAGACCGCCGCCGTCGAACTGCGGGACCTGCTCGCCCCGCACACCGAGCGGACCGGCATCCACTACCTCAGCTCCGCGCAACCCGAGGCCGCGGCCTGAACGGCCTGCCGGAAGCGCGTCGCGTGGCACGTTCGATCCGGGGAACACGAAAGGCGTGCGACTTCGAACCAGTGATCCCTCCGGACCGGGGTGGCGCCGGCTGCCGCACGGCCGCGGATTTCGCTACCTCGACGCGGAGGGCCTGCCCCTCGGGCCGGCCGACCGGGACCGGGTGCGGGCGCTCGTGATCCCTCCCGCCTGGCGCGACGTCTGGATCTGCCCCTGGCCGAACGGGCACATCCAGGCCGTCGGCACCGATGACGCGGGGCGCAGGCAGTACCTGTACCACAGCGAGTACCGCGCCCGGCAGGAGCGCGCCAAGCACAGCCACGTCCTTGAGGTGGCCGCCGCCCTGCCCGTGCTGCGCGAGGCCGTCCGGCACGACCTCACGCTGCGCGGCCTGTGCCAGGCACGCGTACTGGCCTGCGCGGCCCGTCTGCTCGACCTGGGCTTCTTCCGTGTCGGCGGCGACCGCTACCTGCGCGACAACGAGTCGCACGGCCTGACCACCCTCCTGCGCTCGCAGGTCCACTGCGCGCGCGGCCGGGTCGACTTCGACTACCCCGGCAAGTCGGGCAAGCAGGTGACGGGGAGCCTCGTCGACGACGCGGCCTACCGGGTGGTGCGCTCCCTCCAGCGCCGGGGCGGGGGCGGCCCCCGCCTCTTCGCCTACTGGGAGGGAAGGGCCTGGCACGACGTCCACGCCGACGCCCTCAACGCCTACCTGCGCGACCGCTCGGGCGCCGACATCAGCGCCAAGGACTTCCGCACCTGGCACGCGACCGTCCTCGCGGCCGTCGCCCTCGCGGTGTCCGAGGAAGCCGGGCACGAATCCGCGACGGCACGCCGGAAGGCCGTGCGCCGGGCGGTACGGGAGGTGAGCGAGTACCTGGGCAACACACCGGCGGTCTGCCGGGACTCCTACATCGCGCCCCGTGTCGTGGAGCTCTACGCCGATGGCGTCACGGTCGCGCACGTGCTCGAACGGCTCGGCGAGCACGCCGCGTTCGGCCACCCCGCGACCCAGGGTGCCGTCGAGCGAGCCGTACTCGACCTCCTCGACGAAGGCTCGCGGTGACGGGGACGGGAGGAACCGGGTGCGCGGCTCTCAGAGGCTCATCTGCAGGACGCAGACGTCGTCATGGCGGGTGTCCGGACCGAGGAGGCCGCCCAGGATGTCGTCGAGTGCTCCCGTACCGCCGGCGCACCCCTCCGCGGTGCGGGCCAGCCGGTCCAGGCTGACGTCGATGTCCTCGCCCGGCTTCTCGACCAGTCCGTCGGTGTACAGCAGCAGCTGGTCACCGGGGAGCAGACGCAGCGTGGACGCCTCGAACCGTGCGGACGCCACCGCGCCCAGCAGGACGCCTTCGGGCGCGGGCAGATAGCGGGCGCGGCCCTCGTGCAGGTACAAGGGGGGCGGATGGCCGGCCTGCACCCAGGTGAGCTCGGAGGTGGCGGGGTCGTAGCAGGCCATGATCATGGTGGCCGTGCGGTAGTTCTGCTCCCAGCCGTGCAGGAGGAGGGTGTTCAGCCGGGCGAGGACCTTGGGCAGGGCGGTGCCGGTGATGGCCATGCCTTTGGCCATGAAGCGGAGCTGGGCCATGGTGGCGACCGCCTCCAGCCCGTGCCCGGCGACGTCACCGACGACGAGCAGGGCGCAGCCGTCGGGCAGCTCGATGGCGCTGTACCAGTCGCCGCCGACGTTCAGTCCCGTCTGCAGGGGCTGGTAGGCCACGTTCACGGTGAGGCCGGCCAGATGCAGGGACTGCTCGGGCAGCGGCAGCAGCGCGTGCTGGAGCCGGGCGGCGAGGTCGCGTTCGACGGCCAGCAGGCTGTCCTGGACGAGGGCGGCGCTCCGCTGGTCCAGGAGCTGCTGTTCGGTCCGCTTCGCCGCGGTCAGGTCCTGGAAGAAGCCGTGGACCTGCACGGGGGTGCCCTCGACGTCGGTCTCGGCTTCGGCGATGAACCGCACGTGCCGGAGCTCCCCGCCGGGGGTGATGACGCGGAAGACGAGGTCGACGGGCTTGCCGTCGCCCAGCAGGCGCTTCGTGGCCCGGCTCAGCAGGGGCAGGTCCTCAGGGACGGTGTGGCCGGAGAACTCCTCCAGCCTTATCGGGCCGAGGGACGGTTCCCTGTCGAAGATGGCGTAGACCTCGTCCGACCAGGTGATGACGTTCCTGACCAGGTCCCGGTCCACCCAGCCCATATGGCCGAGCCGCTGCAGCACGGCCAGCCGGTGGCGCTCGCGTTCGCCGCTGTCGAGGCTCGCCCAGGAGACGATCAGCCCCTGCCGGCAGGCCGCCACCCGGACCGCGTACCGGGACAGCCGTGGATGGCCGGAGACGACCTCCTCGTACTCGAACGGCTCCCCCACGTAGCGGCCGCCGGTCTCCAGCACCCGCAGGTACGCCTGCCACAGCTCCGTGCCGGCCACCGACGGGTACGTCTCCAGGATGCTCAGCCCGATGAGTTCCTTGCCCCTGTGCCGCCCGACGTCGTGCGCGTCGGGCGACGCCGCCGCGATCCGGAAGTCCGCCACGGCGCCGTCGGCGTCGAACTCCGGCACGAGGAAGACCGTCGAGCCGGGAAGACCGTCGAGCACCTCCTGAACGGCGGCGACCGGCGGGGGCGAGGTCTGGTCGACCACCGGGCCCGGCCCGTCGCGGCGTGCCGTGAGACGGCTCGCCGAGAAGACGGAAGCACCGGCCTGATCACCGAGGCTGCCGTCCGCCTGCTCGGAGCGCGCCGCACCGTTGCGGTCACCCGTCATAGGACGAGCATGACACAGGGGCCGCCAGGCGGCGGATTTCCGCGATCGCGCGGAGAGGGCCGGCGGCCCGGCCCGCCGCGCGGACGGCGGAGCTCAGGCCCTGGCGGTGAGCGGTCGGCCGGCGCGGGCACCGGCGATCAGCCGGGCGGCGGCCCGGTCGGCGAGCGCCATGATCGTGAGGGCGGGGTTGGCGGCGCCCTGGGTCGGCAGCACGCTGCCGTCGGTCACCAGGAGGTTGGGTACGGCGAAGGTGCGCAGGTCCGCGTCGACAACGCCGTCCTCGGGCCGGGTGGCCATCCGGCAGCCGCCGACCAGATGCGCATAGCGGTCGACGGGGACCAGTTCGCGTGCCCCGGCGGCGGTGAGGATGTCGGCCATGGTTGCGGTGGCGGCCTCCGTCAGGAGCTCGTCGTTGCGGCACTTGCCGTGGGTGAAGCGGGCGACGGGCAGTCCGTGCGCGTCGGTCTGGGTGTCGAGGGTGACCCGGTTGCCGGCTTGCGGCAGGTACTCGCACAGGGCGCCGAGGGTGGCCCAGTACGGGTACGTCCGCATCCGGTCGCGGAGGTCGGCGCCCCAGTGGCCGTGCTCGGCGAGGTGCCGGGCGAAGATGACGGGCAGCGGGGAGACCGTCTGCACCGAGAAGCCGCGCCGGTACGGGCGGGCCGGGTCCGTCTCGTAGAACTGCTCGGTGCTGACCTCGGGCGGCGGCGCCTTGTACATCCGGATCTCGTCGTCGAAGCGGCCGGCGACCTGCGGCGCGCCCTGCACCATCACATAGCGGCCGACCTGGTCGTACTCGTTGCACAGGCCGGAGTTGAGGAGCAGGCGCGGGGTCTCGATCGAGTAGCAGGCGAGGGCCACCGCGCGGGCGCGCTGGAGGCGTTCGCGGCCGCCGTGGACGTAACGCACCCCGGTGGCCCTGCCCCGGTGGGTGACGATCCCGGTGGCCATGCAGTCGGCGCGGATCTCGGCGCCGTGCGCGAGGGCGTCGGGGACGTGGGTGATGAGCGGGCTCGCCTTGGCGCCGACGGTGCAGCCCTGGAGGCAGAAGCCGCGGTACACGCAGTGCGGCCGGGCGCCGAAACGGCCGTTGGGGATGGCGACGGGGCCGACCCGGGCCTCGATGCCGAGGGCGGCGCAGCCCTCCAGCATGACCTCGCCGTTGCCGCCGACCGGGTGCGGCGCGTGCGGGTAGGGGTGCGGTTCGCCCCAGGGCCAGTACTGCCCGGCAACGGGGAGTTCCTGTTCGAGGCGGGTGTAGTACGGGGCGAGGTCGGCGTAGTCGAGTGGCCAGTCGGCGCCGACGCCGTCGAGGGTGCGGGTGCGGAGGTCGGAGGGGTGGAGCCGGGGCGCGTAGCCGGCGAAGTGGACCATGGAACCGCCCACGCCGCGACCGGAGTTGTTGGCGCCGAGCGGGACCGGGTCGGATCCGTCGATCACGCGCGGTTCGGTCCAGTGCAGCCGGCCGGAGCCCTCCTCGTCGCTCACCCAGTCCCGGTGCGGGTCCCAGAACGGGCCGGCCTCCAGACAGACCACCCGCCAGCCGGCGTGGGCGAGGCGCTGGGTCAGGACGGCGCCTCCCGCGCCGCACCCGACGACGACGAGGTCGACCTCGTCGTCGTCGGCGAACCGGCGCCTGACCATGGTGACGGGGAGGAGCACGCCCGCGGGGGAGGCGGGGACACCGGCGTC